>CALDQF010000042.1 GCA_937911845.1 uncultured Phycisphaera sp.
GTGGGTACGACAATGTGCACTCACGGACCTGACCTGGAGACCAGCCAACCGGCGGGGGTCCAAACCGTTCCTCATATTTGGAGCGTTGTCGCCGCACGAAAGAAGCCTGCGAACGCTCCACTTGGGTCACAATCTCGTTGGCTCGCTCGTACAACTCCTCGACCGGCCGCCCATCAGCCTCTGCGAGCCGTCGGTACAAGTCACGACGCCATCGTTCGACACTTGGCAGAACATCGGCCACACGTTGGTCACGCAGCGTCTGAGGAAGAGCCCGCCACAACGACCGCCCCGAGGCGCGACGGGCCACCCGCCCCGCCACTGTTCGGGTCCAACCGTCGCTCAACATGGCGTACGGCACCCTGACCTCCCACACCGTGCGAGATTGGGCCAAGATCCGGCCGCGGGCATCCAAAACCCGCCCTCGGCGGGTGGGCAAGAGTTCGATCCGCTGATCGGCTTGGTCCAAAGTGTCACGAGCACTCTCCGTACGCTCGGCTGCAACCACGAACACCCGGAGCAGCAAAACCAGAACGCCCAAGCCACACCCGAATCCGATGAACAGCAGCCTACGGAGGAAGGGCCGGGGGTCAGTGGTGGACTGAGGTGGAAAAATGTTCGACACGAATAGGGAGAGTACTCATCCAAACGGTCCCCGGCGAATGGCTGGGATCGCTTCGGTCATCCGATCGCGCATGAGGGTTGCCGCCCCAAAAGCCTCTTCAAACCGATGACGATCCCATTCCACCACGCCCAGGCGTTCGGTGTGGTCGTTTTTGATCTGAGCATCCAGCAGGGTGTACCCCGCCTCTCGCAGGCCATGAGACAAATGAACCAACGCGACTTTCGAAGCATCTCGCCCCGCCGGAGGCCGATGGAACATCGATTCACCAAGGAACGCCGATCCAAACGACAAGCCATACAGCCCGCCCACCAACACGCCATCACGCCAAGCTTCCACCGAATGGGCGCGACCAACATTGTGGGCTTCGATTAGCAACGCTCGCAGGCGAGCGTCCAGCCAAATACTGTCGACCGATTCACCGGACCGGGGCGCCGAACACGACGTGATGGTTTCGGCAAACGCGGTGTTGACCCGAATCTCGAACCTCCGGCTGCGAACCACCCGCCGCAGGCTTTCTGAAACGCGAAGTTCTTCCAACGGTAAGACCGCACGCTGCATCGGTCGGTACCACAGCACGGGACCGTTTGGTTCAGCCATAGGAAATAGGCCCGACCGGTAGGCCTCCAGAAAAGAGGCGATCGACATCACGAGGCGAAGATGGATTCCACCGAGCCGAGAAGTTCTGGATCAAGATCCAAGTCGGCGGCCGCGGCGTTCTGCTCGAGTTGAGACAACTTGGTCGCACCCACAATCGTGCTGGACACTGGGGCAACGCTGTGACACCACGCCAACGCCACTTGGGCGGGCTGGAGTCCATGGTCTCGGCACAGGGCAGTAAACGAGCGAACTTTGTCCATGGTGCCGCCGGTCATCAATGGACGGAGCCATTTGCCAAAATCTTCATCCGCACCACGCGAATCTTCGGGCATCCCATCGTCGTATTTTCCAGTGAGTAGGCCCTGGCAAAGCGGCGAAAAATTCACCACCCCCATGCCATTTTTCTCACAGACCGTGAAGCATTCGGCTTCCCAGTGCCGCTGCAAAAGGTTCAGCACCGGCTGGTTGGAAACCGGTCGGTGCCAACCATTCGCGCGGCAAATGCCGTGCGCGTTCTCGATCTGAGCTGCCGTCCACTCCGAAACGCCCCAGTACAACACTTTGCCTTGGGTGATGAGATCGTGCATGGCCCAGCAGGTCTCATCAAGCGGCGTAAGCTCGTCATAGCGGTGGCATTGGTACAGGTCAATGTGATCCGTCTGCAAACGCTTCAAACTCTTGTGGCACTCGTTGAAGATTTGCTTCCGGGAAAGTCCACGATCGTTGGCCGTGGGGAACGGATGGTCCGACAGTGGCCAGAACAATTTAGTGGCCAACACGTAGGTCTCGCGTGGGAACGGGGACAACGCCTCACCAACCGCCAACTCTGCGTCACCGCCGTGGTATTGGTTGGCGGTGTCATAGAAATTAATACCCAGCTCCCACGCTTTGCGGTGGAGCTCATTGCACTGATCTTGCTCCTTGGTGGTGAAGATCAGCCAAGATCCAAGACCCACACGGGAAAGCACCAGGCCGGTATCGCCAAGATGGTCGTATTGCATCGGAAATCACCCTGTCAAAGTGGAGACGTTGAGGTAAGAAAGCACGGCTTTCGGAATGTTCATCAGGGCGTCGCCAGCGACCACGCCTGAAGCCACCGCAAAAGCCAGACCGGCATGCTGCTCGGGCGACCGTCGCTTCCAGATTCCGAACACCACACAGCCCAAGAAAATCGCAACGCTGTAGTAGGCCGGAACGATGAACGCAATCCCCATGGCCAAACCACTGGGAACCAATCCACGCTGGGCTTCAGGCAGGATCTTTTTCACAACGGGAAGAAGCAAGCCAATAATGCCAGCAATGGCCACCGCCATTCCGGCCCCTTGCGGCAGAGCTTCAAAACCCTTGGCCAACAACTCACTCATCGCCTTCCAGGCGTGAGCAGCGGGCGCGGGGGCATTCACTTCATCAAAGCCAATGTCATAGACATTGGAGTACAGGGTGTAGACCCCTGTGGCAATTGGGATCCCTGAAAGGATGCCCAAGCATTGGGCGATGAACTGCTTTCGTGGCGCGGCCCCGAGCATGCGACCTGTTTTCAGGTCTTGCATCATGTCACCAGCTTGGGAGGCCCCCGCTGAAGTAATTCCCGCGGCCATCAAGTTGGTGGTGGTACTTCCGGGAGCAAGCGCGCCAAAGGTCAGTTGGGTCACTTTGCCCATGCCTCCGATGGGATTGATGTCGGTTTCCCCGGTCGACCGGACGGCAATCATGGCGAGAATCCAAGACATGGCCACCGCCACGAGGGTCATCCAAACAGGGATGTCAAAGACCGACTTTGAGACGAACGCCGCTGTAGCAGCACCGGCAAGTAGCCCTCCCATCCACCACAGGGCGGGAATTTGATCTTTGGGATCTTCCATGTCGGAGACTTCGTTGGCCGAGGATCCGCCAGTGAAGGTTCTCAGGATGGATTTCCACGACAACGCAAGATTGCCGAAGGCATCCATCACCATCAAAGCGACTCCGGGCCACAGCAACCAGCCTCGAGGACCATCGGCGTAACTCATGACTTCGCCTGCGGCGAGGCCGGATGATTTTGCCCAAGGCCCCACCAAGCCCCAAGCCACCACTGCGCCAACCAGCATGGAGGCACCAACTCGCATCCCAACCAATCCGCCAACGCCGAAGAAAACCGGAGAGAGATACAACTTAAAAGTCCAAGTGGCCAAAAGGCCCAGAACGCCAAACTTCAAAGGTGGAGATTCCATCTGTGGAACGAAGTACGCCCCCAAAGCGAAGAGACCTGAAGCAACCCCAAACTTCAACAGAACCTTGGCTTGGCGAACGGCTTCTGCGCCATCGGCATGCATGGATTGGATGGTGTTGGCAGTTGCGGTACCGGTAGGGAAGCGTAATTTTTCCAGCACCACCATTTGGTTGCGCAACGGGACGGCATAAAACACGCCCAAAAAGCCGACCGCGGTTCCCCAAAGCACCAACTGACCCCAGCTGAGTTCGGTCCCCAACATGGCCAAGGCAGGAATCGCGGACAACAAGCCGGCAGTGGAGGCCATGGAGCCACACGCACTGCCTGCGGTTTGGGCAATGTTGGTTTCCAGCACGGAAAGTCTTTTGAAGGGCATCCAAAAGGTGTATCCCAAGATTGCGGCAATCAGGGAGCCCCCAAGAGACCAACCAATCTTGAGTCCCAGTGAGATGTTCATGGCCGCCACCACCGCACCAAGCACACACCCGGTGAGTACCGCCCGGAAGCTCAGTTGAGCTTCGCCGGTTTCAGGCTCATAAATACGATCGGCGTTGGTTGGCTTGTCCATGGTTCCTCCTGAGGTTGAAGCCTACCACCACCCGCACACGGGCCGAAACCCGTACCCTTTCGTCCATGAAACATGGATGGCTGAATTGGACGATCATCGCGGCATTGGTCTTGGGAACCCTTTTTGGTGAACTGGTGCTGTACGCCGGGGCGGAAGCCATTGGCCCCGACCACTGGACCAGAGTGGCCGGCGAGTACGTCCTGATTCGACCGCTCAAAATGCTGATCATTCCCTTGATCTTGTTCAGCGTGGTCAGCGGCGTGTGCTCGATTGGAGACCCTTCACGCCTCGGACTGGTGGGCGGAGCCACAGTCTTCTACTACTTGGCCACGATGGCCATCGCCGTCACGATCGGCGCTACTTTGGTCACCCTAATTCAACCAGGTGATCTTGATGCCGAGACTGCCTCCAACTTGACTGGACAAGCCGAGGCCCAATACCAAGGCTCGAGGGCGGCCTCCCGGATCGAAGCGGCCAACGAAGGCGACAAAGACTCCCTAGGTGGGGCGTGGAAAAACATTCTGGACCAATTGATCCCCACCAGTGCCTTTGGCGAAATGAGCAAAGGCAACCCGCTCAGCGTCATCGTGGTCAGCCTTCTGTTGGGTATTGCCTTGGCGATGGGTGGCGACAAAGCCAAGCCAGCACGAGATTTCTTCACATCGATGTTTGACACGCTGATGAGAATTGTCGGCTGGATCATCATGCTCACCCCGATCGGGGTCTTCTTCTTAATGGCATGGACGGTGGGATCCATCGGACTGGCAAACCTCACGGGGCCATTGGCCCTCTACGTGGGGACCGTTCTGTCAGGACTGCTGACCCACGCCCTGATCGTCCTGCCCATCATCTTGTTCATTTTTGGCCGAACCAATCCGTTCCAATATTTGGTGCAGGTTCGCCGGGCCCTGATGACTGCATTTGCCACCGACTCTTCCAGCGCGACCATGCCCGTCACCTTGACCGAAACGGTGGAATCTGGTGGCTGTTCCAAAAAAGCCAGCAACTTCGTCATCCCACTTGGTGCGACCGTCAACATGGATGGAACCGCACTCTACGAAGCGGTGGCCACGGTCTTCCTGTTCCAGGTCTTTGGCATCGACTTGTCCATGGGTGACTTGGTCATTGTGGTGATCACCGCCACATTGGCCGCGGTGGGCGCTGCGGGCATCCCGGGCGCGGGCTTGGTCACGATGGTCATAGTGATCGGCGCGGTCAACACATCGCTCGCGGGACGAGGCGTCGAACCACTGCCGCTCTATGCCATTGGAATCATTCTGGGCATCGACCGGATCGTGGACAT
>CALDQF010000043.1 GCA_937911845.1 uncultured Phycisphaera sp.
TCGCCGCCGCTGGTGGCTGTGGTGCGCGATTTTGCTGGTGTTGATTTCCGGGTGGCTGTTGCTGCACACCCCACCCGGCTGGTACCAGCCCAATCAGCATGCCTTCGGATCGGGAGAACGCTTCGAGCAGTTGGTCGTGGATCAATTGACCACGCTGCGCGAACAAGATCAGCGTTGGGAACTGCCGCTTGACGTCGCTTCGTGCAATGCTTTTCTTGCCCAGCGGCTCCGCCCCTGGTTGCAGCGGGAGTCGAAAGGCGTCTTGGGCACGCTGGATGCGCTGGGCACGCCGCAAATGCGGATGCGGCCCGGTGGTCTCACCTCTCCGCCGGCACTCGTTCTCGGCTTTCGTGGTTGGAGCTGGTTGGAAATGGAGCTCCAAGGACACCAAGTCGGTGCGGCCTGCACCGAACTGGAGTTGATGCGGACCCGGGTGGGAGGCCTCCTGCCCGTTCCGGCTTCCTCAGTGAGCGAACTTCCAAGCAAACTCACTTTTCCCCAGCGCATCCCCTTGCAGGATGAGCGAACGGTGGTGGTGGATGCGGTTCGGTTTGAAGAGACTGGACTGGTCTTGATCTGTCGAACGCAGTTGGCGGGCTCCGAATAGCATCAGACCATGGACCGACTTTGGATTGTTGACGGCCACGCGGCCTTCTTTCGGGCGTATCACGCAATCCGTGGAGGCATGACCAGCCCGGTGACGGGGGAGCCGACCCATTTGGTGTACGGCTTCACCGGAACATTGCTCAACATGATTCGCACGCACCAACCCACCAAGTTGGTGGTGGTGATCGACGCGGCGGGGGATACCGAAACCTTCCGCACCAAGTTGTATCCCGAATACAAAGCCAACCGAGACGAAGCCCCAGAAGACTTTGGTCCTCAGGTGGAACGGTGTTTGGAACTCTTGCGCTTGATGCGTATTCCGGTGTTCGGTCTTGAAGGGGTGGAGGCCGACGACACCATTGCCTCGATCATCACCCAGTGTGCTTCGGACCACGCCGAATTGGCCATCCGCATTGCCAGCCGCGACAAGGATCTCACCCAGTTGTGCGCGCCGCGGGTGGACATGTTTGATGCCATGAAGGATGCATTGGTGACCCCATCGGATGTGTTCAAGACCGAAGGCGTGGAGCCCCACATGGTGGGAGACATCTTGGCATTGATGGGCGACACCGCCGACAACATCCAGGGCGTGCCGGGGATTGGGCCCAAGACCGCCGCCAAACTCATCATCGAGCATGGCGATCTGGATGGGTTGTACGAAGCGCTGCCTGACCTCAAAGGCAAGAAGATGCAGGCCATCGGTGAGCACCGAGAAACCAC
>CALDQF010000044.1 GCA_937911845.1 uncultured Phycisphaera sp.
TCATCGGGCACCAATCGGTTGACTGGATGTCCCATGACGGCCTCAACCATTCGTGCAACGGGAAGCGTTGTGGTCAGCAATGGTCGGTCCATATTTTTGACTGGCGCCGGATTTTCACTGCAGCTCAAAAGCAAGACGGAATAAAAAACGCTCTTGGCCAAAGCCAAGAGCGTTTGATGGCATAGGAATGGCGGTCGAATCATGCCGCCATTTTATAGTGGGTTGCGAATCGATCAGCATTCCCCCCAGAAAGAAAGCAATGCCAACAAGTCATCGAAATCAACCGTTCCTGAGGCATTGATGTCTTCGGGGCAGTTGGAGCAGCCCCATGCTCCCAAGACCATCACCAAGTCAGTGAAGCCGACCGAGCCATTGCCATCCAAGTCGGCTGGGCAAGCTGGGGCGTCATCGCACACGCTTCCGGTGATCTGAATGGCGTCCACGCCGGCCTCAACCACAGAACCGTTTCCGGTGTCCTCGGCAATGAAGCGGATTCGGAACGTGTTGGTATTTTCGACAAAATCTCCGATGCGGAAGGACTTGTCGTACCAGCCGCCATCGGCTTCCGCCACCGGACCAACCAATTCCAACAAGGTCCAGTTGGCCCCATCATCTGATGAGACTTCGATGGTCATGGGGTCTTCGCCGGGGCTTGCGCCAAAGCTGTTGTCCAACCAACGGGAGTAGAAAATAATCGACTCAGGATTGGATGCATCAAGCGCGGGAGAAGTGAGAATGGTCTGACCATCATCAATGTCGCTGTTGCAATCGCCACCATTGTTGGAGTTGTCGGTCAAGTATGCCGAGGCCGAGCCATCAGGGGTGGAAGTAGGATTGCCGCGGTCGCAGTCTTGGACAGGCACGCCACGGGTCCAGCCGCCGTCGGTGGCATTCCCAGAGACCGACCATCCCAGGTCAGATTCGAATCCGTCGTCAAAAGTCGTAACGTTCTCAAAGGCGCCGATGGCGGGGAACGTGCTGTTCACTCCGGGGACACTGTCGCTTCCACCGGGGAAGTAAACCTTTTCACCAGAAGTGGTGTCAATCGAGAAGTAATACCGAATTTCTTCGAGACATTCGATGTCACTGAAAGTCACTCGATGTTGATTGGGCGAGACTTCCACCATGGGGTAGGTCTCGATCGTACCGCCCAAACGGTCAACGTAGAGCATCCCTGAGTTCGGCTCGGGATTGATGGAAATGGGTTCGATGTCCATGGCCAACTCGACTGGGGTTGCCGGGTCAATCACATCAGGCGTGCCGTTGGGGAAAGAGACGCCCACGGTTGCATTGCCAGGAACACTTGTATCGACGAATAGTGCATCAAACGGGCCAGGCTTGAACACATCGAGCGTGACGGTTCCCTGAGTGGGGGGGGCCGAGCTCACAATCGTGATGTTTTGCAGGTTGGCCCAGCGAACCGCGTTGGCCATGTTGTTGCTGTCGAAGCTGTCTGGTTTCCAGACCATCTCAGAACCTTCAAGAGACATGGTCCAACTCTCGTTCGTGAACGTTTCACCAGAGTGCCATTCAGGGGCAAAGTGACGAGTCTCGGAAAGTGGATTCGCGGCGTTCCATGGCAAACGCATAGCGCCAATTGCACGGTCGAAGTTCAGGTTGAAGATGGCGTACTCGTAACGGAACGTGCCATCACCTTCGTCAAACACACGGGAACCAAACCAGATGGTGCCTTCGCCAGGAATCTCGATCTCGTGAAGGTCCACTTCTGGATCCAAGTCATCCCACGATGCGATGGCGGGAAGTTCTTGGATGGTGGGGCCGTCAAAGCTGGAGATGGATCCTGAGGAGGCCATATTCAGTCGGCGGTGTGAGGAGTTGTTGGAAGCGTCACCGGTATCGTCGGGGGAGTCATCCGGGCAGACGTATTGGCCTTCCATGAAATACACCGCGCCAGGATTCTGCGAGGCAATCACATCAGATGACGGCACTCGGCAGCGTCGGGCGGTTGAACCGGAGTAAGACGGGTTGGCGGGAGGAAAGGGGAAATAGCCAGTGGTGGCGTTCACCTGATACTTGGGACCCAAGCCGCCTTGGGAGCCGTTGCGGCTGGCGGTGTAGGG
>CALDQF010000045.1 GCA_937911845.1 uncultured Phycisphaera sp.
TCGGGGCCCATTCAGCCTGATGCTCGAATCATTGACGCGTTGAATCCACGAAGCAGTGGATGGAAGCGTGCCTTGGCCGGCGGTTTGACCAGCTTGAATGTGATGCCTGGATCAGGGCATCTTCTTTCGGGACAAACCGTGTATCTCAAACTGCGACCTGGTGTGGGCACCATTGGCGAGATGGCGTATCGCTTTCCCGACGGCTCGCCCATGGGTGGCATCAAAATGGCCAACGGCACGAACCCGCAGGGGGCTCCGCCATTCCCCGGCACCCGATCAAAAGCCGCGGCTTTGGTGCGTCAAAAATATTTGGAAGCTCAGAAGTATCAACGTGATCTCGAGGCCATTGCTGAAGGGGGCGAAGCCCCACCGCGAGATCTTGGTCTGGAAGCGTTGGTCGAAGCACTCGAAGGCAAGCGTGTGGTGCATCACCACACCCACCGGGCGGATGACATCGTGACGGTGCTCCGGCTTTCAGAAGAGTTTGGCTTTCGATTGGTCCTGCACCATGTGAGCGAAGCCATCATGGTGGCGGAAGAAATCGCCGAAGCCAATGTCCCTTGTTCGGTCATTATGATTGACAGTCCCGGCGGCAAGCAAGAAGCCATCAACTTGTCTTTTGAAACCGGTCGAGTGCTTGACGAACACGGCGTCAAGGTGGCGTACCACACGGACGATTACATCACCGACAGTCGGTACTTCTTCCGCTCGGCGGCCCTTGGCATTCGTGCGGGATTGGCCCGCGACACAGCGTTGGCCTCATTGTCCTTGCACGGGGCCCAGATGATGGATCTCGGGGCCCAGATTGGATCTTTGGTGCCCGGAAAAGATGCCGATTTTGTCATCCTCTCCGGTGATCCATTTTCCATTGATACCCGAGTCCAGCAAACTTGGGTGGAGGGCGACTTGGCCTTCGATCTGGCGAACCCAACCGATCGACTCTTTGCCGAGGGTGGATTTGGGGGAAGCAACGAAGTCAATCCCTACATGTGCTGCACCAAGAATGAATGCGAAGGGTGTGCCCAATGAATTTCTGTCGAAACTTGATTCCTTTGTTCGTTCTGGTCTTAGGCAGCATGGCGTCTGCAGAAACCATCTTCGTCTTCGGTGAAGAGATTCATCCCGTCACGCAGCCGGTAATCCGGAATGGTGTGGTGGTGGTCAAAGATGGAAAGATTCAAGCCGTTGGCCCGGCTTCGATGGTCAGTGGTCAAAAAGCAGATCGGGTGGTACGGATCGCAGTGGTGGTTCCTGGCTTCGTCGACGCGCGGGCCACCGTTGGCTTGACGGGTCAATTCAACCATGAGCATGACCAAGACCATCTCGATACCTCCGAAGCCATACAGCCCGAGTTGCGGGCCATCGACGCCTACAACTGGAAAGAGCGTTTGGTGGAATGGGTTCGGGGCTTTGGTGTCACCACCGTGCACACTGGACATTCGCCCGGAGAGTTGATCTCGGGGCAGACCTGCATCGTGAAGACGGCCGGCCGGGGCCTGCAAGAAGATCTCGTCCAAACGTGTTGGGGGGTGAGCGCGACTTTGGGCGAAGGGGCACAACGGTCTGGAAGTTCCCCGGGGAACCGATCCAAGGCAGTTGCCATGTTGCGTCAAGCCATGATTGCGGCGAAAGAACGACTCAAGAAGCGAGCGGACAGCGAAGACACCACCGTCTTTCGAAATCTTCGAGAGGAAATGTTGGAAGACATTGCTTCGGGAGATCGGCCATTGATCGTCCATGCGGATCGGGCCTTCGATATTTCCGCGGCCCTTCGTTTGAAGAAAGAGTTTGGTCTTGATGTGGTGATCGAGAGCGCGGCCGAAGCCCACGGGATGATTGACGCGATCAAAGAGGCCAACGTGCCGATCTTCTTGCATCCCACCATGGCGCGAGGTTCTGGGGAACGCTTGAACGCCAGCTTCACCACCGCCGCCAAGCTGCGCGAGGCGGGGGTGCCGGTAGCATTTTCCACGGGTTACGAAGCCTACGTGCCCAAAGTCAGGGTTCTGTTGTTCGAAGCGGCCATGGCCATTCCCTACGGTCTGTCACGTCAAGATGCTTTGGCGATGATCACCATCGAACCGGCCAAAATCTTGGGCATCCAAGACCGGGTTGGTTCCATCGAACCTGGCAAGGATGCTGACTTGGCGTTTTTTGACGGCGATCCCTTCGAATGGGTCACCCATTGTGAAGGTGTCATGATCGATGGCCATTCGTTTGAGCAAAAACCGCGCTGATCAAGCTTGGTAATAGCTTCGGTACCACTCCACAAAGCGAGGAATGCCCACATCAATGGGGATCGATGGCGTGTATCCCACGGCCTCCGACAGGGCTTGGACATCAGCTTCGGTATGGCGGACATCACCCGGTTGCATGGGTAAGAAATCCATAACGGCTTTTTGCCCCAGACAAGTTTCGATGCAGGAAATGAAGTGGAGCAGCGGAACGGGTTGACCGCCTCCAATGTTGTACACCCGCCACGGGGCCGAGCTGGTTCCAGGGTCGGGGGCGTTCGGGTCCCAGTTGGCATCTCCGCTTGCGGGTGTATCCAAAGTGCGAAGGACGCCTTCGACGATGTCATCGATGTAGGTGAAGTCCCGGGTTTGCTCCCCCTCACCGAACACCGGTATGGGTTCGTTCTTCAGGATCGATTCCACAAATCGGAACAGCGCCATATCCGGGCGGCCCCAAGGACCGTACACCGTGAAGAACCGAAGCCCTGTACACGGCACCCCGTAGAGGTGGGCGTACACGTGCGCCATGTGCTCGTTGGATTTTTTGGTGGCGGCGTACAGCGAAATGGGATGATCGACGTTGTCCGCCACGGAGAACGGCAAATTTTGGTTGCTGCCGTACACGCTGGAACTGGAGGCGTACACCAAGTGCTTGATGCCATGATGCCGACAACCTTCCAGCACGGTGAGGAATCCATTGAGGTTCGCTTCGAGATAAGCGAACGGATGTTCGAGCGAGTACCGCACACCCGCTTGGGCCGCCAAATGAACCACGGTGTCGAACTTTCCGTTTTGAAACAGCTTCGCCATATCGTCTTGGTCAGCGCAGTCCATCTGGATGAATTCGAACCGATCTGCGCTGGACAGCCGTTCAATCCGAGCTGCTTTGAGTTTGGGGTCGTAGTACGGGTTGAGGTTGTCAATCCCCACGACGTCATCGCCTCGGTTGAGAAGCTGACGGGTTGTGGCCGCTCCAACAAATCCAGCCGCACCAGTGACAAGAACTCTCATGTTTTCATGCTACGGCACGAGGTCAGATGGGGGTGAAATGAACTGTATGCCTTTGGGCGGGATTTGAGTGGGTTCGACACTGCAGGCGGTTGCCCATGCGTCGGCCGCCGTGGCTGTGGGCGCAATCACGAAAGTCAACAATCGATTTTGCACCGCTTGCCCGTCTCTCGGATCAATGATGTGCGAGTACCGAACGCCATCCTTGAGGACAAATTGGTGAAGGTCGCCCGAGCAGGCAATCGCGTGGTTGTTCGGGACCTGAAGCATCAGTCCTTTCAACTCGGTGGCGATCGACCAGCCTGATTCAGAATGGGGGGCTTCTCCCACCAGAAGATCTCCGGAGCAGTCCACTTGGAAGTGTGCACATCCATGGGTCCGCAAGATATCCCCAGCCCGATCGGCCGCCATGCCTTTGCCAATGCCTCCGAAATCCCAACGGTTGCCAGACGCGAGTTCGGCGAAACCGTCTGCAGAGAGATGGGCGGGTGGGAGCATGGCGAGTCGTTGAGCTTCAACCGAATCGAGCAGTTCGCCTTTTGAGCGATACTGGCGCCAGGCGAAGAACAGACCCCCTTTTTCAAAATCAAATGCACCACCGGTGGACCGAGCCAGCTTCCGGGCGGTTCGAGCCGCGGTCAGAAGTTCTGGGGAAAGCTTCAATTTTCTCTGTGTGTTGAGTTGTGCCACTTCAGCTTGCGGGTTCCAATCGCTCAAGGTCATTTCGAGTTTGTTCATACCTTCCCAGGCAGCGCGCATGGCGGCGAAGGCGACTTGTTCGTTATCGCTCCACACTCGAATTTCGCTGCGACATCCCATGATGATGCTCTCGGTTGAGAACAACGAAAGTGATTCAGTTGCGGTGGATGTTCTTGGTGCTGAAGAACATCCAGCAAATATCAACGCAACACAGCCGAGAACGATACGATACACATGGCAAAGAATAGACCCGAGGTGCACCAATGCCGAGTTCACTTGATCGACGAACGTTTCTTGGTGCGAGTTTGGGAACCGGACTCACCACGAGTCTGACTGCCTCAACGATCAAGCCCGCCTCCACGGCCGCCCCCACTCCGACGGTGGCGGCCGCGGCGGACAATGTGCTGAATGCGGGTGCAAAGTTTCAGTACCGCAAAGCTTGCAAGTTTGGCATGACCAGGGGCAAGACCCTAGAAGACCGCTTCCAAAGCGCGAAGGATGCAGGTTTTGATGGGGTCGAGATGGATTCGCCCAACGGCATGTCGACCGCCGAGGTGATTGCTGCGGCCCAAGAAGTTGGGATTCGCATCCCTGGGGTGGTGGATTCTGTGCACTGGCAGATCACCTTGTCCGACCCGGATTCGGCCAAGCGGGAAGAGGGTCGGAAGGCACTTGAGACTGCCATTCGCGATTCTCATGCGTACGGCGGCACCTCGGTCCTGCTGGTTCCGGCAGTTTGCGGCAAATCAGTTCCCGAAGAAGCCGCTTGGGAAAGATCCATCGAAGAGATCCGGAAGACGCTGCCATTGGCGGCGGATCTTGGCATCCACATTCTGATTGAAAATGTTTGGAACCGCTTCTTGTATGAGCATGACGGACCCAATACCCAGTCGGCAGAAAAGTTTGCCGCCTACCTCGATGCCATCGATTCACCTTGGGTGGGGGCCTACTTCGATATTGGGAACCACCAAAAATATGGACTTCCGGCTGCTTGGATCAGAACCCTCGGCTCACGTTTGGTCAAATGCGACGTGAAAGATTGGGGCGTACAGGGAGGCTGGGCTCGCATTGGAGACGGCGATGTTGATTGGGCTGCCGTCAACCAAGCATTGTTGGACATCGGCTTTACCGGCTGGGTTTCCGCGGAAGTTGGCGGTGGGGACACGGCGTATTTGGGCACCGTGGCTGAGCGGGTCGACCGCGTCTTTTCCTTGTGAGCTACGCAAACCCACCAACGGTCGGCATTGTCGGGCTTGGGTACGTTGGCCTGCCTTTGTCAGCTGCTTTTGAAGCGGCGGGTCACCACGTCATTGGGTTCGATATCGATCCAGCGAAACCGAAAAAGCTGGACCAAGCCGATTCGTACTTGCCACACTTGGGCCAGGGTCTGTTCGACCGGCTTGCATCCTCAAGCCGATTCCAGCCCACGAGTGATGAGAACACGTTGGCCCAATGCGATGCGATTCTGGTGTGTGTGCCAACCCCGGTTGATGAAGATCGGCAGCCGAACCTGACGTACGTGCAGCAAACGTTCGAGATGATTCGGCGTGTGCATGCCCCGGGTTGTCTGGTGGTTTTGGAAAGCACCACTTGGCCTGGGACCACGCGCGAAGTCTGTCTTCCACTGCTGTCCTCCGGCGGTCGAACGTTGGGAAAAGATTTCTTTTTGGCTTTTGCTCCCGAACGAGAGGATCCCGGGCGCGACACACCCATTCGGTCAATTCCTCGACTGGTGGGAGGGCTTGATCAAGCCTCCGGAGCGCAGGCGGTGGCTTTGTACGCCGAAGTGTGTGAAGAGGTCGTGCCGGTGACTTCCGCCGAAGTGGCCGAAGCGGCCAAACTTCTGGAGAACACGTACCGGGCCGTCAATATCGCGTTGGTCAACGAGTACAAGATGATCTTAGAACGGATGGGCATCGATATCCACGAGGTGGTGGATGCCGCGTCCACCAAGCCTTTTGGATTCTCTCGCTTTGATCCGGGCCCAGGTCTTGGGGGACACTGCATCCCCGTTGATCCGTGGTACTTCGCGTGGGCGGCCGATCGGGTGGGGCACCCCAGTCGATTTGTGGAGTTGGCGGGTGAGATCAATGCCCAGATGCCGAGGCACGTGGTGAACGCTGTGGCCTCCACTCTGGCACAAGACGCCAAGGACCTTGACGGTTCGTCGATCCTGGTCTTGGGAGTGGCTTACAAGAAAAATGTCGGTGACGTGCGAGAAACCCCAGCCGCCCCGATCGTTGAAGATTTGCAAGGGCGTGGTGCCCATGTGCAGTACCACGACCCATTGGTTCCGGACTTTCCCAAGATGCGCCGCCATGACTTGGGCTTACGTTCGGTCCCCATGACCGAGCAAGTGGTGCACGATGCCGATGTGGTGTTGATTGTGACGGACCACGACGCCATTGATTTTGCCTTGGTAGCCACCGCCGCCAAACGGGTGGTGGACACGCGGAACGTGCTGTCTGAGGCGCAGGTCCAAGGAGTCTATCGGCGTGCCTGAATCTTTTGATTTGCTCGACCGCGAACCAATTTCCTTTGGGGGCAATCCTGCTTTTTTTTGCAGTCATGATGTGCTGGTGACGGGTGCCGCGGGCACCATCGGCAGCGCTTTGGTCCGGACTTTGCGCACTGCAGGAGTGTCCGTGTGCGGTGTGGATCGTCGCTCGGCTGCTGAAGTGGACTTGCAGGGAGACTTATGCGATGCAGCATTCCTCAGGGCCGTGCTCGCCGGACACTCGGTCATTTTTCATGCGGCCGCCTTGAAGCATGTGGACCGGGCCGAGTTGGATCCGGATCTGGCTTGGAGAATCAATCGAGATGTGGTCCGTGAGATTTGTCATGCGCGCCAACCCGGCAGCCGGTTGCTCTTTGTCTCCACCGACAAGGCGGCGTTTCCACTTGGTGTCTTGGGGCAAAGCAAGCGGGAAGCAGAGGGCATCGTGCAAAGCAACGGGGAACAAGGGCCCGCCTTGGTGGTTCGGTTCCCGAACATTCTGGGATCATCGGATTCGGTGCTTCCGATTTGGGCCAATCAGATGTCATCGGACCAACCCCTCACGTTGACGGACCCGGAAGCCACCCGTTGGTTCTTGACGGAGTCTGAAGCCATCGATTTGCTGTTGGCCGTGTGCGCCCGTGGCGAGTCCGGAGGCATTCATGTTCCCCGGTTGGGGGATCCAGTGTCAATGACCGCGCTGTTGCAACGATTTTTGACCAGCCATCAACGGCCAGATCACCCGGTTGAGGTCATTGGATTGCGTCCGGGCGAGAAGCAGCACGAGGTCCTCTTTGAGCATCCTCCGGGCTGTCCCAGCGAGATTTCTGGGGTTGGTCTGGACCGAGTGGATGCCGAGGCATGACACTGCACGCAAGAGCAGCGGTGGTGTTTCTCGCGGCTTTGCCCATCAGCACCGCGTTTGCCAACGTCATGCTGTTGGTCTTGGCGCTGACCGCATTGCTTCAAGGGAAGTCAATGCGGCACGTGATCGTGAAGCGTTTGCAGACCAAATTTGCATTGGTGGCGATGGTCTTTGTCGCTTGGAATGCTTTGTCGCTGATGTGGAGCCAAGATGTTCTGGGTGGGATCGAGGGCCTCAAAGCTCAACGCTTGCTCCTGCTCCCTCTCTTTTGGCCAGCCGGAGGCTCTACGAACTGGCGGTTTGGATTGCTTCTGGGAACAGCCTTGGCGGGAGTGGCAAGCTTGCTTGCGGTTGTTGGTCTGGTGCTTCCTGGCGTTGAGGTCTTTGACGATCGAGTGGTGCCTTTTCAACACCCAATTGTGCTTGGTGTGCTTTG
>CALDQF010000046.1 GCA_937911845.1 uncultured Phycisphaera sp.
TCGTTTCAAAATGGCCAGCCGAAGTCGATACAGCTCCTGGCCAGCATTCCGCTGCATGGGGTTCCCCAACCACGCTGTCAGATCGCGTTCAGAATCCGCCCAAGAGATCATCTCTGGCGCGTCCCAATCCCCCACGGCGGGGAATCGATCCACCGCCTCGGTGCAGGTCACAAATTCATTCTGTCCAGGATTCACGTCAAAAACCGCTTCAGGCAATTTTTTTAAAAAAGGGAAAATGCCGGTCTCGGCCCACTGATGCTCACCGAATGTTTCATAGTCCATAAAGAGGTTGCAAAGGTGACCATCGCCATTGATGCGATTGAGCCAGCCCGCGAACGTCTCTGCTCGAAGTGGCCATTCGGTCCAGCCGCGATCCGAAAAACGAAAAGCGACGTCATCGCTCAAGCGGTAATTTTTTAACAAGACACCAAGCGGAGTCTCGCCGCCGGCAGCCAAGGTGCCGGGAGGACCGTAGACATAATTTGGGCTGCGGCCATCACCCAACAGGCGGTCAACGCCTTCGCAGCAGACGCCACGGAATCGGCCGTCGGCCTTCAACCAATCCGCCAGCCGGTTGTCGTAGGTCAACTCGGTGTTGCGGAAGAACGAGGGCGTGACCCCGAAGGTTGATTGCATCAAAGCAACTTGATCATCGACTTGAGCCCGGAATTCCTCTTGGTCGTACAGAAAAGACAACGAGTGGTGACTCGTTTCGGCCATGAATTCACACGCCCCGGTCTCCGCCAACTCCCGCCACAGATCAATCAAGTCCGGGGTCCAGCGAGAAAACTGCTCCAGAGCCGTTCCGGTGATTGCGAATGAGATCCGAAAACGCCCCTCGTGCCGCCGGACCAAATCCAGCAAGAGTCGGGTCGCCGGTCGGTAGCACTTGTCAGCGACCTTATGCAGAATCGCCTCGTTCGCATCGTTGTCGAAGTAGAACGGGTCGTTCGCAAAAACCGAGTAGTTCCGCAGACGGAACGGCTGGTGCACTTGAAAATAAAAGCAGACGGCAACCACGGATTCAATGCTACCTGTCACACGACCATCGGTGGCTGGGATCGTATGATTCGCTCAACATGACCACCCTTCCCACCTTTGAAGACCTTGCCCGCCTCATTGCTGACGCCTCATTGCTCCGAGGTGAATTCACCCTCCGCTCCGGTCGGACCAGCCACTACTACTTGGACAAATATCGGTTCTCAACCAAACCCGAAATCTTGCAGCCGTTGGCCCAAATGTTTCGGGAGCGGATTCCTGAAGGAACCCAGCGTCTGGCGGGAGCTGAGCTGGGTGGCATCCCCCTGGTGGCGGCCGCATCCTTGGCCACAGGTTTGCCTTCGGTCTTTGTCCGCGGTGAGCGAAAGACGTATGGGACGGGCCAGCGGATTGAGGGGGATCTCAAAGCGGGTGAGAGCCTTGTCTTCTTGGAAGACGTGGCCACCACGGGGGGCCAAGCCCTTGAAGCTGTTGAGGTATTGCAAAAAGCAGGCGCCAAAGTCAGCGGCGTCATCAGTGTGATCAATCGTGAAGAAGGGGCAAGAGAAAACATCGAAGCGGCGGGATTGAAATTCGAAGCTCTCTTTTCCGTCGCGGACCTTGGCGTCGTTGATCCCTGATCAGCCCTCAAAGTCCCTGATCAGCCCAATCAAATCATCAACCACCTTCGCGGTGAGTTGCAGAAGTGGATCCGAGTCGTTCCTCGCCCGATTCAGCGCCGGGTCAAATTCATCCGCCACATGATTGAGCAAGTACATCACCCGTACCCAGCGATCTGGGTCATCTGAGATCTGAGCTGCCAATACTGCTGGCATCTGATTACTAGGCAGGACTCCCGTGAGGAATGCCCTCGCATTCGCATCCAACTCTGCGAATCGATCCAAAAAAACATCTCGGGCCGATTGAATCTCCAGAGCGACGTCTTCGGCCACACGCCCATCCAGCCCCAACGCGATGTATTGACCCAGTTGGGCCAACACCGGCAGTGGAGTCTGTGACTGCCCTTTCTCAGCGGCCACTCGAAGTTGTCGAATGGCGTCTTTGTTCAGCATGGTTCCAGGAATGCGGAACGTGCCTGATGATGACAAAGAGCCAATGGGCCCGGGCTTCACCATGGGGTACGGTCCGGCAGCGAAGGGCAGGCCAACGGGCTGGGTAATCACTTGGAACTCGATCGATGCACCAAGGACACCAGCCCGGTCGATGTCTGCCGCAACGGGAAGGCGGCGCAGATCAATCGTTTGTTGATGACGCTGACCAGGAGTCAGGACCAACGGACCTTCCAAACGAAGACTGGCGGGACGTCCATGACGAACCATGCCTCGCCGAGCAAGGTCTGATTCAATTTCGAGGGCGAGGAATTCGGAAAGACCGCCTTCCCCCAATGGAACAGGAAGCGAGCCGATGTTCTTTATTTCGAAATCCAAATCGAATGGGGCAAACGCCTGGCCAATGACATCCTGAGGCAGCAGTCGAACATCAAGAACCCGCTCAGGATGAAGGTGAAGTTCCTCGAGGTGCTCCGGGATATCCCCGGCAGCAGCAGCCACGGACAAAGCATGCGGGGCGGGGCGCACCGCACGTCCAAAATGATCCGAAAGCATTCGAACCGACAACACCCCCACCACGCTCTCGGGGACCACTCTGGCCACAAAAGCAGCGTGGTCAATCATCTCTTCTGGACGACCGGCCAATTGCGCGGCTTTGGCCAATCCGAATCGAGCCCGAGGATCGTCTTCCCGGGTGCCAAGCAACGCTATCGCTTCTTCAAGCTCTCCAGATCGCAGGGCAAACCACCCATCAAGGACCACTTGATCCTGCGCTGAGATCAAGTCCTTGGTGGTGATGGCCTCCAAGTCACTTCGGGCCAAAGCAGGATCACCACCAAAGGCGAGCGTCCACCAACCCACGCGCAGCCGAAACGCGTCGAGTTTTTCACTTGGCAACGGATTAATTGACGCCAACTCTGGCTGAGCAAGGATCTGTATCTCCGTGGGACCATCGGTGAACAACCGCAAGAGTTGACGGACCGGCTGGTCCGATTCTTCCAGTCCCTCAAGATGGGCCGTTGCGCTGAGGAGCAGGGCCAAATCTGCCACCACTCGTGAGCTCTCCACTCCGAGGATGGGCTCAGGAACAACCTGTTGGTAATTGTCAGAAGTGACCGCTTCGGCCATGATCCGCATCCGGCTGGCACGTTTCAACGGCATGACACGCTTGGCCAGAGCAGATCGAACTGCCGCTGGGCCATCCTCGGCCAAAAGACAAAGCAACAAATCGGCCAAGAGCGCTGGTGGCGGCAGCTGACCCATCCGATCAACCGCGTTTACGGAGGCCGTTAACGCCGCTTTCGCATCAGCATATGCGCCGTATCGAAGCAATCGGCGTCCCAACCGCGCCGCCGTATCAGCATCAGCGGGCGTCGCCGCGGCCAAAGCCGCCAACGCTTCAATCACTTCTGCTGGATCGGCCGCTTCTTGGGCCAAAGTGGGCGCGACCAAGGCCGCCAAAGGGGCCGCAAATGAAGGATCAGCCACGGCTGCTCTTGCCGCATCTTGCCGCCAGTCACCATCGCCTCTTCCTTGCCTGAGCAATGCTCGACGCCACCACAACCGAGCCTGCAGGTGGCCTGAAATTGGTTCTGCCAAAATCACGTCCAGTCCCTCAAGTCGAGCTTCGACGGTTTGCCGCTCGGACAATGCCAGATCCAGCCGCTCCAACACCAGACGCTCGTCAGAAGGTCGAAGCTCGACCAAACGCCGAAGACACCGTTCGGCATCATCTTGCTCTTCATGCAGACGGGCGATATCCATTCGCAGCCGCCAGGCCTCGAAATCGGTTGGTACCAACTCGGTGGCCCGAACGGCGACCCTATGGGCCAACTCCAGATCGGAGGACGTGGCCAAAGTGATGGAGGCAAACATCCTCGCCCGTCGCACCATCAAGTCGGACAACGCTTCTGGAGCAGACTGCCCGAAGGCAGCGGCCTCCACACAGAACCACACGAGGTACCCCATACACACATTCCTTGGCATTTTGAGAGTGTATCGCTGGTTTATTGACGCCTCGGCGAATCGCGGGGTACCGTGTTCTGTTCAATCCGGGATCTATCCCGAGGAGCTCCCATGCGTATCGCCCAGTACCAGCTTGTCACCGCAGTGTTCGTTCCTGCTTTCGCCGCTCTGGCCCCGACTCCAGCTGTCCATGCTGCCGATGGCCTCACGGGTGTTTCCTCCGTTCGGGCTTTGGCCGATGACCGGACCCTAGGCGCATCACAAGAAGCCACGATCTCCCGATTTGCCGAAGAGGCGGGCCGAGCGCTGTCCGCGCGGAAGCCCAGTGAAGATCATCTGGAAGCGGTTCGAGTCGATCTCATGACCCCGCTTTCCGGTGGGTGCACACCAGCCTTTGCCCGGGCATACGGGGCACGATTGCTCGAAGCGTTCGGCGAATACGACGATGACAACCGAACCCCACAACAGCAAATGATCGCTTTCACGGTCTTGGCTGCCACGGGCAGCAGCGCCAGTGTGCTGGATCTGGCAGAACGGGTCACGGATCTTGATGCAAACGCCGCAGCCTGGAAATCAATGGCCATGTGTCAAGCCCTGAGCCAAGGGATCGCCAAAGCAACCACGCTGGACCTTGCGGAACGCAACCGAAGCGACTTGGCTCGCATGCTCGGAAGGATCGCCTCACGGGTCTCGCCATCGGCCAATCGCCACGTGATGGAGGGATTCGTCATGCTGGGCGGTGGAGACAACGAAGACATCGCCCGCCGCTGGGCCGATGTCCTCAAGTCGTTGGCCAGTCGAGAGACTCTTGCCGCGGAAGACCTGCTTTCCATGGAAGGGGCGACTGTGAAATTGCGTTCGGTTCTGCTCAATCCAGCGAACCGCGAAACACGTGATGCCCGTGAAGCCGCCGCCAAAGCGTTGGCCCCTGCACTTCTGGAATTCCATGCCAGAGCTGCGGATCATCTCGACAGTAAGGAAGCCGGAAATGATCGCTTGCGTGCCCACTTGGGCCGAGTGGATCAAGTCCTGCCATTTTTAGGGACCAGAGGGGTGTCTCTTGGAGAACTTTGGGATGCCAAGGACACCGAGGGACTGCGTGCCGTCTCGAGCAACTGACCCCGGTCTCGGTCGTTCAATCCCCGGACACGATCGGGTGAGGCTGCCCGAACCCTCATGAAGAGGGGGGCTCGCATCCCGTCGGTCCCGGCCTTCCACTCGGTGGAGGCCTGGCCATCGCCGCGGTGAGCGATCCCAAGGCAACGAACAAAGGTCGAGCACACGTGACCCGATCGTGTCCGAAGATTGAACTTCGAGCATGAATCCTAGCTCCAGACCGCATTCAAGCCAACCAATGGGCCCTTTTCCGAATTGAAAGTCGGGCGATTTGGCCTTCCCGCTTGACGTTGACCCTCCATTCGGGGTATCAAACGCAATCCCGGCGACTTGCCGGGATGGAGAATCACCATGCGTCTTTCCGTCCTCGTCCTGTTCGCGTCCCTGCCCCTTGGTGCCTGTGCCTCCGTTGGGACCGACTACTCCTCCATCGCTGCGAATCCAACTCCCGAGTTGATCAACGAGTCGCAGCGTGACATCGACATCATGCGCAACGAAATGGTGATGGACAACATCCAAGAACGCATGCTCAACGGTGACATCCGTCGCTTCTGGCTTCGAGACCATCCCAGCCGTTTGAGCCCATTCCCCATCACGTACACCTCTGGCATGCCACGTTAATTGGCTCCTAGGATCAAGTTCGCCGACCGCGGCTTGATCGGTGTTGAACCAAATCTTTTGGTTCCCAACTCGAACATGTCACCCCGGCCCCACGCCGGGGTTTTTTCATGACTCAGCCCACTGCAAATACTTCCGAAGCAGCAACCCCAGCTGAATCCTTCCGCGCTGAACGAAAGGCGACGGCAACTTCAGTGGTTGGAATTTCACCAGTCGATGGCAATGTGGCCACCGTCTTTGCCCGCATTGCATGGGAATCCGTCGTTCCCACCCCACTGCTCGATGCGGCGGTGGCCGTGCTCTCGGGGGCACCGGCCTGGACCAATCTGGCCAGCCTGTGGTGGGCCGAATCGGCACAAGGAAAGCCAAAACGAGATGCCATTGCGCGACAGTTGAGGTGGGCCGCCTTGGCCATGATTCCCGCAGCTTTTGTGCCATACACGAGTTGGGGACTGCTGCTGTTCGTGCTGGGATGTGCGGGCGCAAGGCTTTGTTGGGGCGGCATGATCACCATTCGCAGCACGCTTTGGCGCTGCATGTACCCCGCGAAAGAGCGAGGACGGTACGCCGGGTGGATGTCCATCATCACCGCCCTGACCTTGGCCGCAGCAGGCGCCACTTCGGGCATGTTGTTGGAACGCGACCACCAAACGTTCCGATTTATTTTGCTTGTCGGTGCCATCGCACTTTGGCTGGGATCCATTCTTTACCGAAAGATCCCCGCACCAGCCGAACCAAAGCTGATTGAGCAAGAACGCGCCGAGCATCGACCCAAACCACGTCCATGGCGTGATGCCATCGCCATTCTTCAGAAAGATCGAGGGTTCAGTCGGTACATGGCAGCGATGTTTGTGTTTGGCAGTGGAAATTTGATGGCCATGCCCATCATCATCCAAGTCATCCGAGAACGATTTGAACAGGGATACTTTGGCGGCATCCTGTTGGGCTCGACACTGCCGATGCTGGTGCTGCCTTTCGCGGTTCCGAAGTGGGCCAAATTTTTTGATCGGGTGCACATCCTCCGCTACCGCTTGGTGCATGGTTGGTTTTTCGTGAGCGCCAATATCTTTTTGCTGATCGCATCAATGACTGGAACCCTCTGGCTGCTTTTTTTGGCCATTTCCATCCGAGCCCTGGCGATGGCCGGCGGGTCCATTGGTTGGACGTTGGGCCACCTTGACTATGCCCCACCTGGACAAGCGGGCCGGTACATGGGGGTCCACGTCACTCTGACCGGCCTGCGGGGATTGGTGGCCCCTGGCATCGGAGCCTTGGCCTATCGCACGATGGAAGTGGCACAGCCAGGGCAAGGAGGCGTGGCCTTCATCCTCTGCGTGGTGCTTTCGTTTGCCGGAATGTTGATGTTCCGCCGCTCGGTCCACTTGGATGCTGGAGACGCCACCGGACGTCGTGGGGAAGGCGAAAGCTGAGAAATCCCCCTATTTCCTCGCGGATACCGTCGGCCACAGGTACAGTATTCGATCCCCCTTTTTCGGCGAACAGGGGGCCACCGTCCTGGGTGTTCTGGGTCGGAAGATTCGACAACTCGATCCCGCGCCGAGGATCACAGGAAGCATCTTTCACCACTGGGGTGAAAGATCAACAACATGATTGATTACAACCTGATCGCCTCCATCGGCAACGTTGATGCCGATGTTGAAAAGCACCTCTCCGAAGCATTCGGGAACGCCGAACAAGACAACGTGATGGATACCGTCCTTGGCAGCGATGTTTCCAACACCGCTGCCCCCGGTGAACTGGTGTCCGGCACCGTCGTCGGCAAAGCCGGTGATGATGTCATCATCGAACTCGGCCTGAAGAGTGAAGGCCGCGTGCATCGCAGCGAATTCGAAAATTGGGACGAAATTGCCGCCGGCGATGAAATCGAAGTTCTCTTTGAAGGCGTCGACGACCTCAGTGGTGAAGTCACCGTCTCCAAGCGAAAAGCCGACCGCATCCGTGGTTGGGAAAAAATCCTCGAAGACCACAACGAAGGCGACGAGATCGAAGGCCTTGGCGTCCGAAAAATCAAAGGCGGACTCTTGGTCGACATTGGCGTACCTGTCTTTATGCCCGCCTCTCAGGTGGACATCCGTCGACAAACCGACTTGGGTGATTTTGTTGGCCGAACCATTCGCGCCGTCATCCTCAAGATCGACGAAGAACGACGCAACATCGTCATCAGCCGTCGCAAGCTGCAAGAAAAGGAACGTGCCGAAGCACGCGACACCATCTTGGGCAAGATCGACGAAGGGCAGACGGTCACCGGTACCGTGACGAACATCGCCGACTTTGGTGCGTTCATCGACCTCGGTGGCGTCGACGGACTGCTGCAC
>CALDQF010000047.1 GCA_937911845.1 uncultured Phycisphaera sp.
TCCATTTGAACCATGGATCAGCCCTTTTTTACCCCATGTCACCACCGTGGTATTGCTGGTTCTGATTGTCCAATTGGTTGGTCGGCATTGGCGGGTTTCCGGAGTTCTCGCAGTAGCCGGGTTTGTAGGCATCTGGTCATGGACGAACGCCCTTCGACACCAAAAATCAACAACTACCCCTCCACCCGATGCACGTGTTGTCTCAGCGGGATTCGCGAACTTGGGAATCTCAAAAGCCCCTGTGCTTGGGGCCTCGGAGGCACTACAAAACTGGGTACACGAGCAGCCGTTGAATCTTTTTGGTGTGGTGGAGTGTTCCTCCAGCCAGCTTGAACACATCCGCTCGTGGCAGAAGTGGCACACGGTGCATGCTGAACCTGAGAACCACTCGGCCGATGGCATCGCGCTGTTCAGCATGCATCCCATTCGGTCGGTCAAGATCACTCGAACGCCAAACGCGAGACTGGATCATCTCACCGCCATTGTCGATGCTCCCGGGGGAACCTTTCAGGTGGAACTCACCCATCCCTGTCCTCCGGTACCGGGGTGGCTTCACCAACGCCGAGCAGAACTGAACCAAATCACCACGGCGGCGACCTCCTCGAATTGGCCAGTGGTTGTGCTGGGCGATCTCAACGAAACTCCGTACGGCGCCAGTTGGCGTCGGTTGTTGAAGACCTCTGGCTTGTCTGCGACTGGTCCGCTCGGCACGCCAACTTGGCCCAGCCAGCTGAAAGGCTTCCCAGTTCCTCAGTGGCTGGGGATCAGGATTGATCACATCCTGGTTGGCCCAGAATGGGAGTCGGGCCCCCTCAAAGTCGGGCCCAAAATCACATCCGATCACCGACCAATTCGGGTCGAGATCTGGCTGGGGGACCGAGATGGGACCTGAATCCCACTGAAAAACATTGTTTTTGAACCCAAAAGACCTCTTTCACGAAAAAAATACGGTTGGCCGATACATAACTTGCCCTGTTGTGAGGGCCTCCGTTGTTCAAGGAAGGGAGTTCGATCCATGAAGGGATTCGACGTAATCAAGGGCTTCGCTAAGGAGCTGATGGAAATTTTTGTTCTCTTTATTGGTCTCGGCGTTCTCGCCGGCGTCATTTTTGGAGAAGCAAACATCTCATTCTTCGCAGGAATCACCGAGAACCTCATTGGGTTGTTGACCCAGTTCGGTTCCAATGGCTTGATTGGCTTCATCGCCCTCTTGCTCGTGATCAGTGTCTTCAAGCGTTCGACCGCGACCGCCTGAGTCTGACTCACAAAGAAGTTTGTCCACGGCCTCGCGAAAGCGAGGTCGTGGTCGTTTTATGGCAACGAATCAATTGGACTCGACCGGGGGTTCAAACCGCACGAATGGACTGCGTGGCCATGCGCACATCAGCTCGATCGAGCTTGTAATGCCCCAGCGACTTGGCGTTTTGCAATGCCCGTTCGGCAAGTGAGAAATTGAATGCGTTGAACGCCACAATGCCTGGCTGGGCTTCATAACGGAACAAAATGTCCAAAAACTCCCGCGCCGATTCCATGGATTCGGTGGCCATGGCCAAGAGGTCATCAAAAGATATGGCCTCGGAGAAATACAGTCGCTGTCGGTCGCTGTCGGTTTGGTAATCGCGGATCATGTTGACCAGCTGCAACGACTCACCAACCGACGGTGCCAACCGCATGAGGTCATCTTCTGCGGGCACAAGACGCTGGTCGTAGGACGTGAACAAGGCCGTCAACATCTCCCCGACGACACCAGCCACGTAGTAGCAGTACTCACGAAGCTCGCCAACATCATGCCAAGCATTGTCTTTCACCAAGAATTGATCCATGCCGGCAACGGTCTTGGCCAGATACCGATGAATCAACTCACGGTGGGGAAGCGGGACCGACTTCAAACGCTGGATCAACGAACTGCGATCCTCCATGAGAGCGACATATCCCGAGTGGGATATCGAAGAAAAATCAGACCAATGCTCAATCCCTTCGGTGGTGCATGTTCGGACCGAGTCGATCCACTCCATGAGCATCTGAGAACGCTCTTCCACTTCAAAAGAACCCTCATCTTCAATCGTGTCGGCCACGCGAAAGAGGAGGTACGCCAAGGCAACCTCTTCCCGGATCGGATTGGGAAGCATCGGAATTGAAACCGCAAAAGAACGGCTCGTCTGCTGAAGAAGGTCAAACATGGATTACCTCCTTGGTGCTGTGGGCACCAGTGGAAAAAGTCGCAAGTTGGGCAACTGGCTTGCTGGCGGGAAGTTGATTTTCAATTCCAGCACTCTTAAGTATGGATTCGGCCGTGGACTTGGCCCCCAAGAAAATGACGGGCAAGCCTGAACCAGGATGGGTCCCCCCGCCCACCATCCAAAGACCATCGACGCCAGGCCAACGGTGGTTGGGGCGACGGAAGGCCATTTGATCCAAAGTGTGAGACAAGCTGAAAGTGGCTCCGAATTCAATGTTGGATTGTGCCCAGGTCTGGGGCGTCTCCACACATTCGACTCGAATGCGATCCGACAAGTCAATGCCATATTCGTTGGCAAGCGTTCCCAACACCTTGTGGCGCAAGGCCGGAAGTTCGGACGACCAATCCAAACCGCTCTTTTGATTGGGGGTGGGAATCAGGATGTACAACGAACTGCATCCATCAGGAGCCATCGAATCGTCGGTCACGGACGGATTGCACACGTAGAAACTTGGGTCCTCGGAGACCATGCCGGACCGGCCGTTGCCCCGAGAGATATCGCGTAGATTTTGTTCGTAATCCTCAGCAACCCGGATGGTGTGGTGCGGCATGTCCACTTCACCATCAACCCCGAGGTACAGCATCGCGGTCGAGCAGGAATACTTTGCTTTGGCAGTACGACGCTTGCCCCACGCGCCTCGGATGTGGCTTGGCATCAGGTTGTTGATGGCCCAGGCCGCATCGGCGTTCACCACGACGTGATCATGGCGGTGTTCGGAACCGTCTTGCAGCACAACCCCGTCGCAGTTTTTGCCGTCGACCATCAAACCAGCAACCGGACTGTCCAACCGAATAGTGCCTCCCAAGCGGACAAACAGGTCGGCCAGGGACTGCATCAACTGACCACATCCACCTTTTGGGTGCCACACCCCGAAGCCGTATTCAATCAGCGGCAGGATGCTGAAGAGGCTGGGACACTCGGCCGCTGACATCCCCAAATACTTGCTTTGGAACCCCACAGCTATTTGCGAAACAGGGTGAGAAAAATACGAGGCATTGACGGTCTTGAGCGAACGGAACGGGTCCAGTCGTAACCCTCCTTTGACGAAATCAGGGCGGACCGCGTCAAATGGTGAGTCAAAAGAGCTTCGAAGAACCGGTTCAAAGGCAGAGAGTTTTTTCTCATTCAGACGACAGAATTCCAAAAAAGAATCCCCATCACCGGGACAAATTTGGTTCAGTCGAGCTTGCATTCGGGCCAAGTCTCGCACCGCATCAATTCGTTCAACACGACCGGACCACCCAATATCGAGGCGGTACATCGGATTCAATTCAGTCAAATTTCCGACCGATTGGGCGGTTTCACCGGTTAGAGCCAAAACCTCGTCCAGGACCTCTGGCATCAAGAAAAAGGTCGGCCCCCTATCGAACCTAAACCCTTGATTCTGAACGGTTTTACATCGACCACCAACGGTTGCATCACTCTCATAAATAGTGGTTGGCACCCCGTGGCTGGCCAACAAGAGGCCTGTTGCCAAACCTCCCGGACCGGCTCCAATAATTCCGACCGAATCCAACGCGCTTGGTCCAAGGTGCCTATTGTTGTGCCGCATCGTCTGAACGATATGCATGAATTGAACGATTCGTAAAGGATCAAACAAAAGAATTTTTAGGCAAAGGAATTCGCAATGGAAGAAATGTCAATGACCATGAAAGCCTTGCAAGCGGGACTCTCCGCTGAAGGCGTCACCATGTACCTCTTCTGGCTTGGAATTGTCGGAATGGGTGCCGGATCGCTCTACCTCTTCATGATGCAGAGCGCACTTTCCGCCACGTACAAAAAGGTCGCCATCGTGGCCGGAATCATTTTTGCAGTGGCCTGCTTCCACTACTACCGCATGTCCACCATCTACGTGGAATCGTTGGCCAACGCGATCACAATCGCTGAAGACGGCAGTGTCAGTATTGGTGAGTTGGCAGCATTCCCAACCGCATACCGCTACATCGATTGGCTCATCACCGTGCCGTTGATGGTTCTGGAATTCCCGTTGTTGCTGGCCCTCGGCCGTCGAGCCAACGGCATGTTCTACTCGCTTGGTGGCATTTCGCTTGCCATGTTGATTACGGCTTGGATTGCCGAAGTCAGCCCAATCAGCTCTGGTCAGTGGTGGGGCTTCTACCTCGTCTCCTGTGCTTGCTGGGTCGTCATGGTCAGCATGCTGTACGGCCAAGTCACCAAGGCAGCATCGCACCTGCCCGCTGAGTTCCAAGACAACTTGAAGTGCATGAAGACCTTCATTGCCGTTGGTTGGGTCATCTACCCCATCGGATTCTTGTTGGCCCTCTCCGGCAACGAAAGCATCCGAGAGATCGCTTACAACGTTGCTGACGTGATCAACAAGGTCGGCTTCGGTGTGGCTTGTGTGATCGCGGCCAAGACCCTTTCCTCCCTTGAGTCAGAAGGCAAGCTCCAGGCAGCCTGATCCTTGTCTCCTGACGGAAACAACACGAAAGCACCCCACTTCGGTGGGGTGCTTTTCTTTTTCCCCCTGATTCAATTGGTGCTGTGCGGGATTGTGGGCTGGCAAATCAATCCCTTTGAACACGCATCGTGGATTTGGGTGGTGGCCCTGTTCTGGGTGGGCATGCCCCATGGCGCGATGGATTTCCACGTCATCACCTGGGTGAAGCACAAAGTGCTTGGCCTCCGCTACGACCACCAAATGATCACGTACACGGTGTTGATGCTGCTGACCTATCTGGGATTCACCGCGGCACCCGTGACTTTTGTTCTGGCGTTCTTGGTGCTCACCGGGCTGCACTTCGGGGAGGCGGATCGCATCCACGCCATGATTTGCCACCATGATGGAAGGGAACTTCCCATCACTTGGGGCTGGCTGCGGGGTGCGATGGTGGTGGGCCTACCCACCCTGCTCGCCCCGGAACAATCCTGGGCCCCCTTCGGAATGTTGTCCGGCCAGGTGTGCACGCCCGACCTGGCGATGGTGCTGCAGGTCTTCGGGGGCTCGGCCCTCAGTATTGGTTTGCTTGCCGCGTTGTGGGGAACGCACAAAGCACCACCAGCCTTCTCAAGCCCGACGGTACACCGCTTCGCCGCTGAATCCGTGCTGTGTGCCGCGTGGTTTGTGCTCTTCCCCCCCATGTGGGCCATCGGCGGGTACTTCCTCTGCATCCATGCCACCAAGCACATGCTTCGCCTGGGGAATTACCAAACGCCCATGGGCCTCAACCAGAAGTTCCTGACCGAATTGTTTCGGCTGCACGCCCGAGGATGGGTCCTCACGTTGCCCGCCTTGCTGGCGGTGTGGTACTGGGCCCGCGCACTGGACGCCGCATGGATTCCCAGTCTGGCCAGCGC
>CALDQF010000048.1 GCA_937911845.1 uncultured Phycisphaera sp.
GTGATGTGTGGTTCCACTTGAAAGGCATCTTGACTGCCATCAGGCCACCGCACCGTAAGCTCTGCAGGTAATTGTGATGCGCCCAGACCAAAGTGAACTTCTGGCGGTTGAGCCGAGGCGTATCCGTCGGAAACCCCCTGCCTGCGTCGTTGAATCTTGTCTCCGCTTTGACAAAGGACGAGTGCATGCAGCACGGGGTGGCCCGCTTGATTCACAGCTTCGACAAACAATTCCCGAGCCTGGGTCTTTGGTGGTGTCACCAAAATACTTGGCGTCTCGACATTCACAATCAAGACTTCAATCTGACCTTGGCGATCAAAATCTCCGGCCACGACTGCTCGAGTCAAACCCACCTCGGACAAGACTGGATCTTTCGGAGCCAATTCGAATCCCCTTCCTGAACGAAGGTACAAATCATTGGGCTCCGCCATGCCACTCCATGGATCATCCAATGATGGGAGAACAACGGAAGAGCCTCGAGTCACTCGGCCATTTCCCACCAACAAATCCTCGCGTCCATCTCGATTGAAATCTCTGGCCACCACCCCAAAGCCTGTTCGTGGCATGCTGGCCACGCCCAAACCCAATGGGGCCGTGGAATCCAAGAATGCGTTGTTTTTACCGATGTACAACGTGTTTGACTCCGCGGCCAAGTGGGTGCAGTACAGGTCAGGTGCCATGTCGCCATCCACATCCAAACTGACCACGCCCATTCCGGCTTCTGTCTCGCCCATGAGATTTAACGCCAATCCACGCTGGGCAGCTTGTTCGGTAAACAATCCGTCTTCCCCCATGACCCAAAGATGGTTTTCATACCCATCGTTGGCAACGTACAAATCAAGAAGATCGTCGCCGGTGAAGTCATCAACCACCACACCCAAACCAGCGGCAGACACACGGTCGAGACCATGATTGACACTGACATCAGTAAAAGTTCCGGTGCCATCGTTGTTCAGCAAGAGATCATGAAGCGCGGGGTGGGCCGTCGGACCACACAACTCCAGTCTTCCTGCAGGATCGCGACACTCTTTATCGGGGTTCAACGAAATGTCCGCGTAACGACACACAAACAAATCCAAATCACCATCGAGGTCATAATCCACAAACGTCGCGCTGGAAGAACATTTCGGTGCCAGGAAGTCGGTGGACTGCTCGAAAATGCCCGCCCCGTTGTTGCGGTACAGCTGGCAACCCAATCGACCTGTCATCAAAACATCAACATCACCATCACCATCGACATCACCAGCGGTGGCACCTATGCCAAAAAAAGTGGCATCAAATCCCGAACCCTCA
>CALDQF010000049.1 GCA_937911845.1 uncultured Phycisphaera sp.
AGGCTGTGATGGCGATGGGCCTCCCGCAGATGGTGGGACAGCTGGCCGGTTGCCATCACCGACTGGGGTTGATGCCTCCGTCGATTCCGAAGTGCCGTCTTGACGGACACAAATTCGCCAAGGAGGCGTGCGTTCACTGCGAATACCTTTGCAGGCCACCCGCAACTCGGGAATAAATTTGGTTTCCACCCAGCGGGCTGCGAAGGCGTTGTCGACTTCGATCACCACCGATTGTGGATCCTGCCCATGTTCTCCAGCTTGAACGCTTGCGCTGGCATTGCCCAACCAGCGGTCGTACTTCGTTTCGCCAAGTTCTCGGCGCAATGTTCCCAAGATGGTGGCCTCGTGTTCGCGGTGGCTCATTCCAGGTGATTGCGACATCGGGGGGGCTCGTGCAGAAGGGGGCGTGGTTGTCATGCATCCAAGTCTTGGAAAAGGACACACAGACAGCGGGTCAACATCAGAGATGTTGAAGCGGTGAAAACTCGTGTTTGGTGATCTGGTCGAAGCCTAGTCACCGACGAGTAGCGTCGATGGGCAGCCATGCCTGTACCGGTCAGTATCACCTTGAATGAATTGGCTCGATTTGGAGCCGGCATTCGAGGCGAAGCTAATCGGTATCGACGAGTCCATGTCGAAGAGCGGAACTTTACCGAAAGTTGACATTGCTGCAAGTGGGTCTCTTGATAAAAACACCAGTTGTGTTGCTAAGTTGGTTGTGAGCATGCGGTAAAAGATTTTGGTCTTGCTGTCTTCTCGAACCACCAATCGTTCGGGCAGAAGATGTGGATAAGTCGTGTTGAATCTGAAGACCCAGTGTCTCGTTGCTTTGGCGGAAGATTCAAACTTCCCGCCGCTTCGGCAATTGCATGCTTTTCCCTGGTTGGCTATCGAATTTCTGCAATCCATGCAACTCGTGATTCACGTGGTTGGAGGTCAAATTTACGATACAGCTTGAGAGCATGTGTATTCCGCCGGTCAACGTGGAGCGACAGCGGCAACTTGCGTGAGATTGCGATCTCATTGGCCTTTGCCATTAATTTTTGCCCCAACCGTTTCCCCCGAAACTTGGGCACCACACCCACGTAGAGCACTTGCAGCAGGTGCCGCTCTGGGGTTTCGGCCAGAAGCAAAACCCCGACCAGTTCTTGTTCGATTTTGGCCGCCATCCATTGGTGTCTCACCCCAGATGCTTCGTGTCCGATCAAAATATCTTCAGGTTCACGTCGTCCCCGCAGTCCCGGGCAATCTTGGGCGTCGACATATGTATCTAAGAGCACGGCATGCAGCGCTTGAGTCTCAAGATCGTCACAGTCGCACCATGTGATTTTTGATTGGAGTGGTGCTGATGCGTTCATGGATGTTGCTGGTTCCGGAATCGAAGCCGTTCGGAGGAATTGCAGCTCTGCTAGCCATTCCATTCCACCCAACTTGGCCGCCTCGGCGGTACCCACCGCCTCGGGCACGTGCACCAGTTGGGCCAAGTGGTTGTCAGTTTGTCGTCCCGATGCCAATGCGGCCTCGAGACAGCGCCCGGTGGGGGTCGGATCGTCTGCCGGACCGAGTGGCGTCCCCAGAAGCATCTCAATTCGGCCAGGGCGAGGCAAGGTTAGGACAGCGCCAAGTGGGGTACCGATTGGGCCAGAGCACCACAGACGGGCCCGCTCTTCCCGGAGGGTTTTTCGCAGTCCCCTCACGGTTGAAGGTGCCGGGGGGGGCGCACTTGGTGGTGTGAGGAGCCTTCCCAAAGCCGCATCCAGCTCTTTGGGTTCCGGGGATCGGGGGTGAAGTGGATCTGTCATGGAAAGATCTGGCCTTGGACGACGGGCAATCGGACGATTTTGGGTACAGTAGCCCCCTCTACAAGGGAGCCTTCGAATGTCATTGAAGACCGTACTTTCCGCTGCCATGTTGTTGTGTGCCTCCACCGCTTTGATTGGCGTGGACTCTGCGGCGGCGTATCCAGTGCCCAAGCCGGTCCCGACCGCGTGGGAATTGAAGTGCACCCCAGGAGGCCTTCGATTGTTTGCCGATCCTGCGGACGGCAAGTTGTACTGGTACATGACGTATCAAGTGCAAAATTCCTCTGGCCGTGACCAGATCTGGGTGCCTGATGTAACGCTCTTCAGCGATACTGGTGTCATCAGCAAAGCGGGTGCGGGGGTTCCCGGCCGAGTGAGCGAGTCCATTCGGGCGCTCCAAGGCAACCCTCTTTTGGAGACCCAAGACGAAATCATTGGTGACCTCCGGCAAGGCGCGGAATATGCCCGTGACGGGTTGGCGGTTTGGCCGGTCCAAAATGACCGAGCGAATGAAGTCAGCATTTTTGTTGCAGGTCTCTCGGGCGAGACTGCCCGTGAGTTCCATCCTGTGACCGGTGAAGCAATCATTTTGCGAAAATCGCTCCATCTGAAGTTCATGGTGGATGGGGATCTGGAAGGCCGCTTGGCCATGCCAGCAACTCTGATGGCCTCAGAATGGGTCATCCGGTAATCCTTTCAGGCTGATCTGTCGGGGGGACTGACCTGCGTTCCAAGGAACCAACGCTGGACAAGAGGCCCGTCCTTCTCTAATATTTCTCATTCGGCTGATGATGGCCGCTGGAGGATTTGCTGTGGCACACAAGAAGGGTCAAGGCTCTACTCAAAATGGTCGCGACTCCAACCCGCAGTTCCGGGGCATCAAGCTCTACGGCGGGCAGGTCGCTCAATCCGGCAGCATCATCGTGCGTCAATGCGGCACCAAGTTCCACCCCGGACATCTTGTCCGAATGGGTAAGGACAACACGCTTTACGCGGTGGCCAATGGCACGGTGAAATTCCGTGGCCGTTACGTTGACTTGATTCCTTCTGACGAAGGTGTCGAAGCGTTCGCTGCTGCTGGTTCTGCCGTCAACTGATCAGTCTGGTCTTCGACCGCTCTGTATCGATGCCCCAGACACCTTGTGGGGCTCCATGATCCGGGTGCTGGTTGATCCTTCTGATTGAAGCCAAGAACTCATGTTCGTTGATCGGGTCAAAATTTTTTGCCGAGCCGGCCGAGGTGGGGATGGTTCTTCATCGATGCGCCGGGAAATGTTTGTTCCCAAGGGAGGACCCGATGGTGGAGATGGTGGACGTGGTGGCTCGGTCTGCTTGGTAGCGGATGGCGGTTTGAATGAGTTCTCCCACCTCATGCACCGACCACATGTTCGAGCCGAGCACGGTGCACACGGTCGGGGTCGAGACTGCTTTGGTGCTTCGGCGGAAGATCTGGAAGTTCCCGTTCCAGTTGGCACCATTGTTCGAGATGACCAAGGTCACCAATTGGCCGACTTGGTGGAAGTGGGTCAGCGGTTCGAAGCGGCCAAGGGGGGCCGTGGTGGGTTGGGGAACTTGAATTTTGTCTCCGCGACCAATCAAGCCCCAACCGAATGCACGCCGGGGGAGCCCGGGGAAGAGCGAGAACTTGACCTTGAGTTGCAGTTGATTGCCGACTGCGGTCTGGTCGGTCTACCGAATGCCGGCAAGAGCACGTTTTTGGCGCAAGCCACTTCGGCCGACCCGCGCATTGCCGATTACCCATTCACCACCCTGAGTCCGCACCTTGGCGTGGCGGCCCTTGGCGGCGATCGTCGGTTGGTCTTGGCGGACATTCCTGGTTTGATTGAAGGGGCCGCGGACGGTGCAGGATTGGGACATGATTTTTTGCGTCACGTCGCCCGAACCAGAGTGTTGATCCATGTGGTGGATCTTGATCCTCCCGGTGCTAATGCGGCTGAAGCCCACCGCACCATCCTTGGCGAACTGAAGGCGTTCGACGCTGAACTCGCAACCCGTCCTCGTATTTTGTTTTTGAACAAGGCAGACTTGATCCCGGTAGACATCCGTACCGACATGGTGGAAGAAATCCGTTCCTCGTTGGGGTCAGAGATGGAGACCACTGTGGTCTTGGGTTCGTCCGCGACTGGCGAAGGCGTTCGGGATGTGTTGGAGGCCTGCTGGCCGCTGCTTGAACGCCAACCAGACCAAGGCTGGTCGATCAATCCTGAGTGATTGAAGTCCGACGGGTTTTCCGCGTCGGTTGCCCCAAGTCTCGAATACGAAGGATGGCAGGACCTCGACGGTGGGCCACAATCTTGGCCATTCGCACGCGTCCACGATCGATTCGGCGAAGCAACTCCTGCAGGGCCAGGAGGCCGATCAGGATGGCGGCCAAGATGGGGATCAAGTCATGAACCATGGGTTTCTGAATCGGTCTCTCTGGGGCCTGACTTCACATCGCTTTGCCACATAAACTTGGGTTATGCGATCGGTTGTAACGGTTCTGCGGTGTGTTCTGGCCTCCTTTTTGGCGGCGGGGACGCTCGCGACTGCTCAGGACCAGATCGTGGGCATTGGTCTGGCCGGGGCGGTCCGTGAAAGTGGCTGGATTCCTCTGCAGGTTCGTTTGTCATCCACCGGGTCGGCCCGGGAAGTTGAGGTGATTGGCTTGGGCGTCACCCCCGATGGCGATGTCTTGCACACCCCACAACGTGTGGGGGTACCGCCGTCTTCGGATGTAGAGGTTTCGGTCTTGGCTTTGCCAGCACCTGATGCCACCCAAGTGGAGGTCTTGATCCAAGACCAAGACACGACGGTTCGTTTGGTCGCACCAATGCCGGCTCGAATTCCAGTCGCCTCTACGGTTGTGATGTGCGTTGGGCCAATTCCAAATGGATTGGGTCAACTCCGTGATCCTGACCCTCGAGTTCGAGGATTCACTTCGCAGGTTGAAGTCAATTCGTTGACGGATCTCAATTCCATGCCCTCGGATTGGCGAGCTCTGGATGTTGCCGATGTCTTGGTACTTCCAGGAGAAGGACTGCCGTCGGCGCTTGGCAGCGTGCGTTGGCGGGCTGTCGAACGTTGGGTCCGTGAGGGTGGACATTTGGTATTGCATGGCACGGAGACCGGATGGACCTCCACCGATCCCATGTGGTGCGGGATCGATCCAGTCCGTCGCACCCACACTTTTGCCCAACTGCGTGAAATGGTCAGCGCGAGCAACGCACTCCCGATCTTGGCCGATCGTCGCCGGAGCGTTGATGTCTTGGATCGAAGCCAAGCGTCGTTTCCTTGGTCAGGAAAAATGAAGGTGGCTGATACCCCACTGGTGGTGGGGCGTCCTTGGGGCCGCGGCCGGGTGGACTGGTTGGGCTTCCCTCTTCGATTGCCACCTGTAACAGAATCAGATGGCCAGAGCAGACCTTGGCCTGATGCGCCATTCTTCGCGGATCTGTTCATTCTCGCCGGTGATCCCATTCCCCGGCTCGCCTTTGATGCCAGCCAGCCTTCGGACCGACTCGTGCTTTGGGACCAATCGATACTGTTTGGTGATCGGGATCTCGAGTCCATGGTGGCCGAAAATGCCGCCAGATCCACTATTACCAATGTTGCCGTTTTGGTTCCTTTGTATGCCCTGTTGTTGGGCCCAGGTCTTGCCCTTTGGGGTCGCGTCCGCGGTCGCTCGCATCAAGTGTGGCCGGTGGCCGCGGGTGCCTCGTTCCTAGGGGTGCTGTTGATGTTGTTGCTGCTCTTGCTGCTGCATCTGATGATGCTGGTGGTACTGGTGCTGCTACTTGTTCAGCCGCTACTTGTTCAGGCTCTCTTTTTGCTGCTGCTTCTTCTTTTATTTTATTTCGAGCAATTTGGCCGCGACCAAGAGCTTGCAGCTGGTTTGCTGCAGCTTGTTCTCTTTCTGTAGGTTCTTGGTCCGATTCTTCGACAAACTCAAAAAGACTACTACTATCTCTAGAAGAATCATCATCCACATAATCATCCACATTACTCTCAACAAATTCACGATCATGCTGACACCCATGTTCGAGGTATTTCTTTCCTACCACATCACATTCACTGATACAGTCTCCACTTTTAACGACTTCGCAGAATGATTGATTCTGCTCTTCAGATTGATTCTGCTCTTCAGTCGCTCTTTTGCATTCTTTAGCACATTTCTTAAACTCTTGTTTATGTAATTTAGTCATCAATTCCATCGTCTCCATATCCTTTTTATAAGTGATTTTTTCTTTATTTATATTTTCACCTATTAAATTCTCTAGATTCCCTACAGGTCCAATATCATTCATTTTTCTCTTTAAACCGTGTATGTTTATTGAGTCTTTTGTAGCACCTGACAAGTAGTCTCTAATAGGAACAGTACCTACTCTAAGATAACAATACTGAGTTAGTATATTATATATGTTCAAGGTAACATCATATATGTGTGTTAATGGTTCATCATCTAAAAAATTTAAGAATTCACTACATTTTACTAAAGGATCAATTATAGTAAATAAATATAATTTGAATGCTAATGTCTTAAGGAATGACTTTGTATCAGACCTTAATGATGTATAATTATTGACTTCATTCTCCATTCCTGGTCGTGTCCAAACTTGGTAGTATCTTGAATCATCTTTTTTACAATAATAAAAATACATGCAATCAATTAAAAGATGTTTATTTACCTTAAGAATTTCTTCTTGAAGTAAAGGGTCATTCTTCGAAAGTTCTAACGCTTGACCATGTTTCTCATTAATTAAGTTATAAAAACCAGCATAAGACCTTGTTTTCAGTTGTTCAGGCTTAACATATGGAAGCAGCGTGTCACAAACTCTCTTTAAATCTATTATTTTTATACCTGTAAATTTGTATAACATAGTAAATTTGTTCATATCTAAAAGCT
>CALDQF010000050.1 GCA_937911845.1 uncultured Phycisphaera sp.
GTGCTTCTTTTTGCGCAACATGAACCCCATGACGTCGGCAGTACGCTTCTTCATGACGTCCAAAAATCAGGGATCGCATACGCCGTTCGATATTGGGGCCATCGACCAGCATCAAACTGTCGACGGTGTCATGGAATTCCGGGTCGACATTGAAGGCGAGATGCCGAGCGCCAATCTTGAGGTATTGACGGAGCAGTACGGGAATACCACGTCCCATGGGATCGATCTCTTGGATGCGGTCATCCAGTTCTTCGGGAGAGGTGGCCAATCGATCAATTTTGGGCAGCGGCCGAAGTGGCACGCCTTTTTTCAGTTTCGTGCGTGATTTGACTTCCGAAGCGAAGGGGCTTTGGACATGCGGTTGTTCCAGGTATTTGGCGATCACGCGCATGCTGGGCCGAGTGTGGTCGGGCGGAATACTGACCGGTCCGAGGATCCATCGGTACTCCGGATGATGTTTGGCAATCGTTTGCACGATGCCGCGCCAAAGCAACATGAGGGTCGCAGGCTTGCGTTGGTAATCGCTGGACAAGAAAGATCGTCCCAGCTCAACGACGGGTCCCAGTCTCTTGAAGAAGTCGGGGCTGAATTTGAACAAGCTGCCGGTGTAAAGACCTCGGTGCCCAAGGCGTGGAAGAATCTCTTCAGAGAATCCCAGCCGGTACGCCCCGCCCAGACGCTCTTGGCCGCGGTCCCAGAGCAATAAGTGTTGGTAGTGCTCGTCGTACATGTCCAGATCGAGGTCTTTGCCAGATCCTTCACCAACTGCGCGGTACGCCTCTTCACGCAACGCGCCAATGTGTGGCATCACACTGGTGATTTCGTCATGTGTGGCCACGGTGAGTGCCAAGTCTCCTCGCTCCGCAATGATTTCTCGTTCCAAGCATCGCTGGATTTGCTGCTTCCCGTCCGCCGCCAAGGGGGGGACTTCGAGGGGCGGCAAAGGCGGTGGAGTTTTTTTGCGGGTTCGACTCCAGCGAAAGGCGAGCAAGTCACAGCGGGCCCGCATAACGGTATTCAGTTCACTCGCATCGGCGAGGGCGTCGGCATCTTTCTTGCGAATGGGGTGCCCAATGGCCACCTGTAGCCGGGCGTGGTTTTTGTTCACGACTTCTTGTCCCAACATGACGGTTCGAAGTCTGGGGTGAACCATACCTGCCAATTGGAACGCCACGCCGTTGTGGCCGGCGAAGCGAAGGGGCACGATTGGGGCGCCACTTCGCTTGGCCAAGCGGGCGATGGTGTCAGACCATGGTGGGTCCGCAACAAAAGGCCGGGTCAATCGTGCGTGGGAAACTTCACCTGCGGGGAATACCGCCAGCAGACCACCGTTTCGCAAGTGGCTGAGGGTGGAACGCATGCTCATGGTGTTTGCTTTGGCGCCACCACCCAGCACATCCACGAGCAGCAGATGATCACGAAGCGGCGGAATCAATCCCAGAATTTGGTTGACCAGTGTTTTGGCGTCGGGCCGCACCCGCAACACCAATGACATCAGGGCCAAGCCTTCGATCCCGCCAAAGGGATGGTTGGCTACGACCACACATGGCCCCTCTTTGGGGATGCGATCCAAGTCGGCTTCGGAGGTTTCGTAACTCGCCCCCATGGTGTGCAAGATGGCGTCAGGACCGTTCATCTCGGGCATGTGGGCCAACGAGTCTTGAACGATCTGATTCAACGTGCCCACCCGAAGCATCCGGCTGATGGCAGGTAGAGCCATGGAGGCCATTCGGCGGCGGACTGGATCTCGAAACGGATTCGAGATCTTTAGTCCACCATCGTGTTCTTCTTCGGTCACTTCACCATCATCCTGTGCAGAGTGGTCTTTGGTCAAGGAGGCTGGTGCCCCAGAGCTTCGAGGAAGACTTTTGTGGGCCGCAACCAAGGCGGAGTGCTTTGAGGGGCCGATTGTTCGAAATCGATGATGAGCCGGCACACAGAATCCCATACCGCTTGAGCGTCGGTGTCTTGAATGGGCAGTGGAATTGGGGTGCTCTTGTCGGGAGGAAGAAGGCTCACGCCAAATCCACCAGGCTGCCGATCTGGGATCAGGACGCAGGGCAGGCGTTTTTCTTCAGTGGGGTGGGGGAATCTGCAATTCATGGGGCCGATGATGCCAAGATCCTCAATGCTTGTGTTGCTCTTTTTGAGGTGCATTTAGGGTGGCATGCGGTCGTGCGGTTTGTGCAGTTTGTGCGGGCGGATTGCGGTTTGTGCGGGTTGTAGCGGGTTCCGTGCGCTTCCCTTCGGATCAGCGGTATCTTGCGTTCATGACTTGTACGGATTGGGACCGCCGATTTCTTGAACTTGCCGACCACATCGCCGGCTGGAGCAAGGATCCATCTCGTGGTGTTGGTGCCGTGATCGTTGGTCCCAACAAGCAGATCCTAGCGACCGGCTACAACGGCTTGCCTCGTGGGGTAGACGACCGGCCCGAGCGCTTGGAGCGTCCCGCCAAATACGACCTGATTGTCCACGCCGAGATGAACGCCGTTGTGCACTGTGCCCGGGATGGGGTTTCTCCGGTGAACGCCACGATCTATGTCACTTTTATGCCCTGCATCCGTTGCTCAACGGTCATCATTCAATCTGGTATCACCCGCGTCGTCACGCGACCGATGCGCGATGGAGATGAACATTGGGCGGAAAGCGCAGAGAAATCCCGACGCCTTCTTCGTGAAGCCGGAGTCATGCTGTTGGAGCGGGACGATTTGGCTTGAACGTCCAAGTCGAGATTTGCGTTGAAACCTCTTTCTTCGCTGAGGCGGCCGCTAAAGCTGGCGCAGATCGGCTTGAAGTTTGCGATCGACTTGACCTGGATGGGCTGACACCTCAACCCGGAGTTGTTGAGTCGGCACTCGGTACGACGGCCTCCGTGGTGGTGATGCTTCGCGATCGGGCTGATTTTCTGGCGGGAGATGACGGGGCAACCTCGTTGCTTGAACCGCTCCGTAAGTTTGCTTCTTTGGGAGTGCAGGGCGTGGTTTTCGGCTTTTTGCAAGCCGACGGGCAGTTGGATTTGGACAGCAACCGCCGTTTGCTCGATGCGGCAAAAGAACATGATCTGGACGTGGTCTTCCATCGGGCCATTGACGCCGCATCAGATCCTCTGTTGACTGCCGCTCAACTGCAGGAACTGCAGTTTGATCGGGTGCTGAGTGCGGGTGGTACGGGCACCATCTTGGAAGGGGCTGAGACCTTTCTTCGGATGCGGGCTCAGTCCCCAAAGCTCAACTGGATACCTGGTGGTGGCGTGCGTAGTGAAAATGTGACCCAACTGCTTGAGATGCTCCAGCCAACTGATATTCATTCCAGCGCTCGTGGTAACCCAACTGAGGTTGAGCGGCTGGTTGGTTTGTGTCGGTCGATCAGGGGATTCCAGCAAGAGGGCTGAAGCCGGGTGGCCACACGGTCGATCATTGAGAGACCGAGGAGTCTCTCATGGCCAAGACCGATCCCGAACATACCGCGCAGCGTATTGCTGCTTTGGAAGCAGCTTTGGCTGAGCGTGAAGCTCGAATCCAGTCTTTGGAATCACGTACTTCTGGAACCGAAGCCCACCGCGCTGTGATCTACGGGTTCGCCCAATTGGCGGAGAGCCGAGATGACGATACCGGGGAGCACTTGCAGCGCATTCGCGGATTGGTTTCAGCCATCGCCAACGAGATGGTTCGCCAGGGTCACTCTCACCCCAATGAGCCCGATCCTTTGACCGCCGACCAAGTGGATCTCATGGCCGAGACCAGCCAACTTCACGACATCGGAAAAGTTTCAACCCCCGATGCGATCTTGCTCAAACCCGGTCGTCTGACCGATGACGAGTGGGTCCAAATGCGCCGGCACACGATGGTCGGTTTTGACATTTTGAATGCCATGCGACAACAGTGGCCGGAGCAGGACTTCTTGGATGTGGCTTGCCGCATTGCGTTGTGTCACCACGAAAACTGGGATGGGGGTGGCTATCCGCTCGGTTTGTCCGGGGTCGCTATCCCGCTGTGCGCTCGCATTGTCTCGGTGGCCGATGTGTACGACGCGTTGACCCACCGACGTGCGTACAAAGAAGCCATGCGGCATGAGGACGCGGTTCGCATCATTGTCTCGGAATCAGGGCGAAAATTCGATCCATTGGTGGTGCAGGCATTTTCTGCAATCAGTGAACACTTTCGAGATGGTGGCGTAACTCCGTTACGGCTTTCTGCCTAACCTCGAGTATGCCTTTGTTCCCGTCTTTCCTTCTCTGCCTCAATATCTTGGTCGACCCCACGCAGTTCGCAAAACTCGTGGAGTTGGACGCCAAGACGAGGGCGGTCTCAGAAATTGTGGTGGAGTCCACCGTGTGCATCGAAATTGGCGTGGATTTCCGCGAAGGCCATGGCTCAGGCACGATCATCAGCAACGACGGTTTGATTTTGACGGCCGGTCATGTCGGTGAACGTTCGGGCCTCGATTGTGAAGTCACACTGGCGGATGGTCGGAAGCTGGAAGCCGTCACGCTCGGCCAAATATTCATGACCCAAGTCCACCGCGGCATTGACTTTGATATCGGCCTGGTTCGCCTGCTTGATCCCCCAAATGATTTGACTGTGGCCCCCCTCGCTCCTTTTGGTTCTGTGGAACGCGGCGAATGGGTGGTGGCCGCCGGTTGGGTGGCGAACCTTCCTGAATCAGGTCAACGTGCACCGGTCCGTATTGGTCGCATCCAAGAACGGATGGGGCCGCGGTTCCGTTTGGACGCTCCATTCAATGGCGGAGACTCGGGTGGGGGTCTCTTTGATTTGGATGGGCAATTGGTGGATGTCATCAGCGCTTGCGGCGGCTTCCCAAATATCAATTTTGCCACCCCGATCGATTTGTACGAGTTGACCAAACCGTTGATGTTGGGGGGATCAACCTACAGCGATCCGATGCCAGAACTGGAGATGATGATCGATCAGGCGTACAAGCAGCTGGGAGATGCCGAGCGGCGAATGAGTGATGAGAGATATCGTCAAGCGGTGGCCCGCCTGGACCGGATGACGTCCAACAGAATGTGGGAAAACACTCCACATGTCTGGTTCCATGCGGCCTGTGGTCATGGTCGATTCGCACGCCACGCCTACGGTCTTGGTGAGATGGGTCGAATGGACGACGAGATTCAGAAATCCTGGGAGCGGTTGGATCGGGCCATCAAACTGGGGTGGTGGGATCTCGATCATTTGCAGAATGATTCCGACTTGGCGGTGCTTCGCAAGATCACGCCAGAGCGCTGGAAGGCTCTTCTGGAGAGTGTCCCGGAGATGGCTGACTGGCGTGCGTGGGTTCAAATGGAACGAAGTTTTTCGCGTGGACGCAAACGCACTCCCTTGGTTGGCGTAGATCATCTTTCCGACGCACTTCGAGAGGGTGTTCTTAAAATTGCCAGCGAACGAACGACCATATCGCTCGCCACATTGGTGGAAGACAACTTGGTTTTCACCAAAGCCTCATCCTTGCCCGAACGCCAACAACTACGTGCAATTGATTACCTCGACCGAGAATACGAACTCACTTTCGTGTATCAAGATCCGGAGTTTGACTTGGCCGTCCTCGAGCTTGGCCAAAATGATTTGACCCCGCTGCAATTCCAATCGGACCAAACTCCTGATCTTGGTGAAGTTCTTCTCTGTGTCAATGCGCCTGGCCAAGCGGTGGTCAGCGCTCGTTCCGCGGCTGGTACACCAGATTCCGGGGATCCAGAATCTCCCTTCTTGGGTGTTGAGTTGAGCCGATTTGAAGACAACCAACGCGGCGTCACTATTTCTGGAATTCTTCCCGACAGCGCGGCTCGGTCCGCGGGATTGCGGGCCGGCGACCTGATCCTCCGGGTGAATGAAGCGAAAGTTGGCCCCTCTCTTCGCGATGCCTTGCAGCGATTCCGGATCGGCGATCGCGTACAGGTGGCCATTGAGCGTGATGGTGTGGAAATGACGGTGACTGTTCAATTGCGACGTCGCCCAGAGTACGCGGATGGGTTGCCCACGCCATTCGGCAACGACATTGTCGAGGCCAATGAACGTCGGACGGGGTTTGGCCCAGCCATTCGGCACGATGCTTTGCTGGGGCCGCGGGATGTCGGGGCACCGTTGGTCGATTTGGAAGGGCGGGTGATCGGGTTGCAAATTGCACACGCCGATCGATCCACCAATTGGGCCCTTCCCGCCACGACCTTGCGTTCGGTGCTGTCGGAAGTGCCTTCAGATCAACGGACGCGGCGGTCCGATCAACCTGTCGTCATTCCACTGGATTAAGAGGCTAAAATTCACATTGATGAACCGACGCGACTCATTGTGCACCATGGCGACTTGCGTCGTTTCTCCAAGTCTTCTCCTGAACATGTCGGCACCCAAGCCGCAATGTGTGCCCCAAGTTGATTTGAAGCGGTACATGGGGGATTGGTACGAAATCGGTCGATACCCCAACCCTTGGCAGAAGCATTTTGTGGCCGTCACGACGAAATACCGCCTTCGTAAAGATGGCAAGATCGACTTCCAAAGTACGGGCAGAAAAAAAACCTTTGATGGAAGTTTCAAAGAGCAAAATGCCACCGCAAAAATTGTTTCCGGCTCGAAGAACACCCGGTGGAAAGTGTCTTTCATTTGGCCCATTTCCGCTCACTATTGGGTCATTGAGCTTGGAGATAATTACGAGTACAGCGTCGTTGGTCAGCCCGATCACAAGCGGCTTTGGATCCTTTCGCGTGAGAAGACCTTGGATGCGGATCTGCAAAAGGGCATTTGTGATCGCCTAGTTGGCCACGGCTACAAACCGGAACGCATTGAATGGACCAAGCATTCTGAGGACCCTTCGGTGTACGTCAAGCCCAAGCGGCAAAAGGGTAGGTTGTTCGGCTGAACCGGTTTGGTTCTGACCCGCTTAGTCTGACCAGTTGTCGCTCTCGGCCAGCCTGATTGCGGCTTCTCGTTCGGGGCCACTGGGGTTGGCTTCGACTCCGACGGGCTTGTTGTACCCCAGGGCCTTCAGTTCTTGGTACACCCGCCAGTACGCAATTTCTCCCGTGCCTGGCTCTTGACGCCCGGGGTTGTCGGCGATTTGCACGTAGCCGACTTGGTCCCAACTTTCACGCAAACGACGACACAAATCGCCTTCCATGATTTGCATGTGGTACACGTCCCAGTTGAGTTTGCACATGGGGGAGTCAACTTCTCGGCAAATTCTGACCGGATGCTCGGAACCATACAAGCAGTGCCCTCGGTGGTCGACGCGGGTGTTCATGGGTTCGCAAATCATCATGACGTTCTGCTCTTCGCAAATTGGGGCCGCTTGTTTGAGACCCTTGATGACCGAGCTGTGCATGGCTTCCAGGGAAACGTCCGGAACTTCATTTCCGCAAATGATGGTCATCATGGGGATGTCCAGTGCCTTCGCCACCGCACACGAAGATTTGACTTCTTCGACGAATTTGGTGTGATTTCGCCCTTCGGCCTTGGGGTTGCAGATCGCCCCTTGCCAAGCCCAGCCTCCGAAGCCGGTGAACTGGGTGATCTTTACACCGGTTTCGTCGCAGGCGACGCGCAGATCTTGAATTTCTTGTTCGCTGGGCCGCCCCCAAAATTCAACAAACTTAAAGCCAAGCTCCGCTACTTTTCGTATGCGTTCTGCACGCGTGCGTTTGCCAAATCGCCACATCTCAACGTTGATGGCGAACGTTGTGTTCTTGGTTTGACCTGGTTTGGTGGGATCGAATGTCCAGGATTCGGAATGGACTGCGGGAAGGCCAAAAGCAGTACCTGCGGCCAAAAAAGCACGGCGATCAAGATCAGACATACTTGGCAAAGTATCAGGGAAACTTCATTGGGTCTTTGTTTTTGTCCGTGAAGGATTGCCGGGCAAGCCGCTTTACTTCACACCCAGCACCAACGACGCATAGCCCACCACCAAAGCAATCAGCAGACCTGCCGCTGTGACTTTGATTGCATCTTTCTTGTTGCTGGCGATTAAAGGAAAGATGCCATCGCCACTGGTGGCGATCCCAGCGGCGATCAATGCCGCAATTGGAAACTGAGGAACAATGGTGTAAGCGGCCGCCACGGCAATCATGCCGCCGCATCCAGGAGTTGCACCAATAAACGCTGCCAACACGACGACAAGGGCTGCAGAGGAATTCATCCAGTCATCAAATCTCTCCGCACCAACCAAGACATCGATGATGAAATTCGCCACAAACAGTCCAACAAAAACATACGTCACCACCAGGGCCACGTCTGCAATGGAGTGCGTCAATACGGATTTGAGTGTTTTGGATTCTTCTTCTGAGCAATTTCCATGTGAAGAACGGTGAGCGAAGTGATAGGCGATGCAGCCGGCCGCAAGCGCGATGGACACCCAAACGGTGATTGAATCAAGTGCCGAAATGCCGCCACCCCAAAAAGCCATGACCGAACCTGGGAACAAGAAGACTGCCATTGCAATCAGCAGGTAAAAACCCAAGTGATTGACAAAGAAATCAATTATCGTCTTGCTTTGTTTTGATTCATCATGATTGGGCGAAGACGACGTGGATGTGATTTTTGGTTCGGAGAAATTGAACCGATCGACAACAACGCCAACGATGGCTCCAACAAAAAGTCCCACCAAGTTGACCGTGACAAATGCACTGAGGTTGGACGCCACATCTGATTCATCAGAAGCGCCAAGCAGGACGAAAGAGCCTTCGCCCAGAGTCGCGATAAAGGCCGCAAACAGTCCGCCGAAGGAAATTTTGCCACGCTTGTAGAGCGAGGCCACCACAATGGTTGCCCCGCATCCAGGGATAACGCCAAGCGCAGACCCGATGAGTGGGTGGGACCAACGCGGTGCCGCAAAAGATCGCCCCGCCAACTTTGTTCTCATCACAAACGTCAGAAGTGCGAAGCCGACAATAGAAATGGAGACATAGCCTCCAATGACGCCGGCCGCTTCGAGGTTTTCAATGCTGAAAGTCCAAAGGTCAAAGTCCATGGGATGCTCCAAATTGATCTCCCTGATGTGAGAACGATTCTCAATCAAGCCAATTTACTGCAGCCAGGCACTTCCTGCCGTCTGATTTGGGTTGAAATGGTGCCTCTGCTCGCATTTCGCCTCATAGAGCCCGCTGACTCGTCTCTTCAGAGAATCATTTTCACCAGTGGATGCTTTAATAGCATGCGGTACACCGTGTTGCGATGCTCCTCATCCAGAACCCACAGGTCGAGATGGACGCTGATCCAGGCCCCTTTGGTGTGTCCAGGACTGATTTCGTGGTTTTGATTGCCCACAACGCCGGCAATGGCTTCCCGCAAGCCCGCCTCATCAACCCCGATGATGCGAAACTCCCAGTTGCAGGGATACTCAATATCTGGACGTTCTTGAGCCATGATGACTGATCCTACGAAGCCCGAAGTGCACGATGGACCTCGAGATCCAGATTCTGTGATCTTCTTGCGTTCACCTCGTGCCCAGACTTGCCCGTTGCCTTGGCGATCTGCACCGGCTGTCATTCTGGGATCGGAGGGTTGGGAAGATCGCCTTCGCGCTGAACCCGATCGGTTGTTGGTGGCTTGGGGGGGTGATGGCACGCTGCACGCAGCGGCTCGTCTTGCGCGACCTTGTGCGTTGGTGGCCGCGGGCACTGGAAACGATGTCGCGGCTGACCTTGGTCTGCCCCGCGGGAACACGAAGGGATTGCACAGCCTGCAAGTTCCTGCCCGTTGGTGCAGTCTGCCCATGTCTGAGGTCACGGTGACCTGCGGCAAGCACCAACAGGTCCATCCCATGGTGAATGCTCTGTCGATAGGGCTCGGCGGCGCGGCCGCAGCAAGGTTGGGGCCGTTTCGGTGGTGCGGACCGTTGGCTTACCCGTTGGCCGCGGTGCGGGCTCTGGCTTCGAGCGGTCGATTTCGATACGAAGGTAAATCCTTTCGGCACCTGGTGATCGGACGGGGGGGACGGCATGGTGGGGGCATTCGCATTGGTCCTCGTGGGGCTCGGTGGTCTGAAGAATTGAGAATGGGAAGATGGACGAATTGGCCGGACCTTGT
>CALDQF010000051.1 GCA_937911845.1 uncultured Phycisphaera sp.
GTGTGTGTTCAAAGTAAAATTGAACTTTCCGTGAACGACCGGACAATTGCGTCCTTCAAAACACGACCGTGCAACAATCTTTGCATAATCCCGGCATGATTTTCTTCAGTTGTTTTGCACTTGCTTCAGTTCTTCAGAGCCCGGCTTCACCGGATCAACTTCGTGTCATGGTTTGGAATGTGCTGCGCGGTGGAAATTCGGTTCACCAAGGGCCAGAAAAAGCTTTGCAGGTCATCCGTGATGCCAAACCAGATGTGGTGCTGCTTCAGGAGAGTTATGACATTGAAGGAGACCGTCCAAAGCTCGGCGCATGGTTGGCTGGTGAATTGGGATGGCGTCATTTTCAAGGAGAGAGCGCTCATTTGTGTGTTCTCACCCCTTATGACATCGATGCTACGTTCTTCCATCATGAGTGGCATGGGGTGGGGGCAAAACTGAAAGATCCTCTGGGTCGGTCCTTTGTTGCTTGGAGCATTTGGTTGGATTGGCGTTCTTTTGTTGGGTACGAACTTCGAGACCATCCGGAGATGACCGATGCCGAACTGATTGAGGCCGAGACAAAGCGATCGGACCGCTCGAGTCAAGCCGAGGCGTTGCTGGGACACCTGAAAACAGAAGGACACCTGAACGAATCCCTCCCCGTCTTGTTGGGCGGCGACTTCAACTGTCCGTCTCATTTGGATTGGACCACGGACACCCAGCGGGTGTTTGAGCGTCGGCGGGCTTTGGATTTGCCGGTGAGTCAGTTGGTGGTGGATGCAGGATTTGAGGACACCTTTCGGAAGATCTATCCCAATCCTGTGCAACATCCTGGGATCACCTGGTCACCGATGTATCGCGGGAGTCTTGCAGCAGAAGAAGGTACGCCCCAATCCTTTGAACGTATCGATCGGCTGTACGTCCATAAGGTGAACGACAGCTTGGACTCAAAGTTGGTCCCGGTGTCGGCTCATGTTTTACCGGTGGTTTGGGAGTCTGACCAGGTTCCGGCCGAAGAGCGGGTGTTTCCTTCGGATCATGGTGCCGTCGTCATTGACTTCAAATGGATCAGCACGGACCCCATGTCGAAGTGATCTGAAGAAGGTCGGTGAAGTTGACCTCGCCATCACTGTTGATGTCTTCAGGACAATCGGGACAATTTCCCCACTTCGAAATAAGTTGGACCAGGTCACCAAAGTCAACACTCGCGTCGTTGTTGATGTCTGCGGGACAAGCAGGGGGGGCCGGCTCGAGGGGGTAGGAACC
>CALDQF010000052.1 GCA_937911845.1 uncultured Phycisphaera sp.
ACATGCCGTCTTCGGCGCCATCATCATCGCCACCATCCGTTCCGGTGGCGGGAATACATTCTTGGCGTCCGTTACCCGCGGCCACCACGGAGACAATGCCTTCTCGGAAGGCCAACTGCGAAATGGTGACCACGGCTTCGTTTTCAGCGCAACTTGTGTTGATACCGGCGGGGTCGTACGCCGCACAAATCACATCGCCTGGGCCAAGTTCCGCAACCGCACGGAACCATGCGGTCACTTCCCGGTTGCCATCTTCACGGGAGAAGAGGGCAAAGAAGTACGGCTGGGCTTCAGGGACAATTCCGGTGATACCAACAGCAGACTCGCCCCAATCACGGGCTTCATCGAGGGCAGAGAGTTGACCGAGCACCGCAGTGCCGTGGTCTGGGTAGCCAATTTGTGGAATGGTCACCATGGTGACGCCTTCTTCGACGATCACATACGGTTTCCGTGGAAGGTAACGGGCTTCTGTATCACGGCTCCAAGAGACCGTCGGGATTTCCTCACCATTGGCATCGAGACTTGGGACAACGCGGCCGCTTGGCGTGACTTCCATCTCAATTCGTTCGATGTCTTCGTGGCCTCGCCAGAAAGAGAAGTCGAGAACCGCCACCTTGGCACCACGTCCTCGGAAGAGTTCATCACCGCGGTCGACGGATGGGTCTTCACTCATCAGACCGGTGCGGTCGAGAAGTGGGTCACCGGTGCCATTCGGATCATCACGAGCGATACGCCAAGCGAATCCATCGCCCCCTGTGGGGCCGGTCCACAGACCGTCGCATTCACCGTCGTCGGAAGTTGTGAAGTACACCGGATCGGTGACAACCGAGCAGTTGACGGGATCGCCGAGGTCGGCGTCGCCACCATCGAGATGTCCGCCAATGATTGGAATCGGAGCACCTGGTGCCCCCCCCAGCAACACGGCTGGCTCTCCATCGATTCCCCAGTCGCCCCAATTTTCACCCGGCTCGAACCAACCGTCATTGGTGATGTCTGAAGCATCCGGAAGGCCATCGCCGTCGTCATCGGAATAATCAAAGGGTTCGCCAGTCTTACCGCGGAGGCCAAGACCAACACCATTGAAGCCAAGCGGCCAGTTCAACACAGGGTTGCCAAAGACCCAAGCTTCTTGGAAAGGCATGCCATCGAAGTATTGCCGCTCACCGACATCAAGCAGCCCACCATCACGGGCCGCGATATACGCCGAACGGCTGCGGTAAGGCCAGCCCTCGTCGTCCAGGTTGTACTGGAGTCCCGTGAGGTCTGGGGTCTCTGGGCCAGCCGTCACGCCATCATCGATGACCACGGCGGAAGAGCGATAGGCAAACAGACGCGCGATCTCAGCACAGGCCAAGGACCAGTTGCCTTGCTCACAGCTTGGATCGATGGCGGTCACGATGGAGACCACATCGGGGCTCGAGGCACCTGGATCTCCGGTTTGGTCGTACAACTGACCCGTGTATGGCGTCAGTGTCGCACGGGCAGCGCTCGGAGGATCACAAAGAACGCGAGCCGTGGCTTGACAGAAGAAATCCCACTGTCCGTTGATGCCCGAGTCTTGGAACAAGGAACAGAAGGGGTCGATGGCGCTCACAAGATCGCAGCAAACACCGTCAGAGCAGCCAGGCATGGCCAAGCCCGTGGCACCGAAGCAACTCACGTTGGCGGTGAAGTCCATGGATATGTGAATGCCCAATTGACCCACTGGGTCGCAGGCTGCTTCAGGACAGTCGATCTCATCATCTTCGCCGTATACGCAGAGACCGTTGTCGCTGCCTTGAAGGAGTGACCAAATGTGGGAGTAAACACCCCCGGCATTCACACACTCCAAGAAGGGAAGGTCCACGCAAGCCCCAGTGGAAGCGGTACCGCCAGCAGCCAAGCAGCAAGCGCCTTCTTCTTCCTCACCTGGGGCACAAGTGGTCACCCGGTTTGGGTCGTTGCAAGAGAATGCTTCTCCAAATTCGTTGAGGTCAAATTGGCCGTCACCGTCATCATCAACATCCAGGAAGGGGCCGAAGAACTGGCCGCCAGCATCCAAACACGCTGTGCTGGGCACGGCATCAAGACATGCAGGACCGAATCCGAGGTCGATGCAGCAAGGGCCCACAGGAGCTGCGGGGTCCAAGAAGGCACAGGACTCTTGTCCCTCGTTCCACGTACCATCAAGTTGATCGCACTCCGTCTCGGTCATGCCGGCCAAGCACAAAGGAGGGGTCACATTCGTGACCGCGCAAGAGCCAACGGGAGCCGGGCCGGCAAGAGAAACACTGGCCGGACGAAGGGTCTCCATGATGCTGGCGTATTCAACGCAATCCAAAGCGTGGAGTTGACGGGCCAATTTTTGGATGGCGGCAGGCGACTCTGGATCCAATTTCACGCTCAGCATGCCCGGAAGGTCGGGCGATGCAACGCCCGAATGCAGAGCGGCGCTCTGCATTACGCTGTACATCTCTTCTTGGGTGGCTTTGATGGCGGTGCTGAGCGATAAACCCCTCAGCAGTTGCTTGGCCCGTTGTCCACCTCGTGCCGGACCATTGAACGACAGGTTCCCAGAAGCATCGAGCCGGGCCAACGCTTCGTCGTGAAACTTGACCACGATCTCACCGGTGACCGCTCCAGGTGTTGCCACGACTTGATCAATCGGACGCTTTTGGATTGGCGCTCGGGGTGTCATTGCCTGTGCAAAGGCTTCCCCCCCCACAGCAAAGGCCAAAAGCAGAGCAGCAATCGTGCGAGCGGAGCATGGATTCAATGTGCGCATCAAAGGTCCTCTGGTGAAGAATCACCAATTTCAAAGACAAAGGTCTAGAAACGGAATTCTAACTTACAGGACACCCGAATGGGCACAGATCGCCGCTTGAGCAGTCGAGAAAATGGACAACTTTTGCGGCAATTGGCAAGATTGCCACGGAGATCACCCGATGGGTGAATCCGAATCCAAGTCGCCACCATCACCGGTCTTACCGCCCAATTCTTGGCGGAGCACGTCCATCAAGGCTTGGTTCAGGTCTGGATCCAAATCATCACCGGTTGACGGTGCCCCGGCGGGGTCACCACCAATCGGCGCGTCAAGGTCACCGCCGGCCAGAATGTCGGAATCCGAACCGGTAGGCGTGGAACGCGGCATCGATCCCCATGCTGGCTCGGCCCCGAGGGCTTCGGCGGCCTCGCGGGCCTCTTCCAGCATGAGCTCTTCCTCGACTTCGGGGGCCGGGGGCTCGATCAACTTGGTGACCTTCATCTTGTGGTACGGATCGAAGCCCGTACCCGCAGGGATGAGGTGGCCCAAGAGGACATTTTCCTTGAGACCCGTGAGCTCGTCGGTGGCCCCACGAAGCGCGGCTTCGGTGAGCACCTTGGTGGTTTCCTGGAAGGAAGCACCCGACAAGAACGACTCGGACTGCAAGGAAGCTTTGGTGATCCCGAGCAACAAGGTCTGGCCCGAAGCCCGCTTGCAACGCTTGGTCTTGGCGGGTTCTTTGCCATCGGCATCCATGAGTGCGTTGCGTTCCTTGAGAGCTTCTTTGTCAATCAACTCGCCCGCGCGGTAGCCAGTGTCGCCTGGCTCCACCACTCGGAGCTTGCTGTCCATCTCGTCGTTGCTCGAACGGAAGACCCAGCGGTCGACCACTTCGTTGGGCAGCAACGTGGTGTCGCCTGGGTTCTGGATACGAATCTTGCTCATCATCTGACGCAAGATCACTTCAATGTGGGTATCGGAAATGGGCACGCCTTGAGCTCGGTACACATTTTGGACTTCGCCCAACATGTACTCATACAACGCTTCGTCGCCCTTCACTGCGAGCACTTCACTTGGTACCAACGGACCGTCGGTCAATCGGTCACCCGCATCAACATAGTCGCCGGTGTGCACCATCAAAGCCTTGCCTTGTGGCGCCAAGTGGACTTCTTCCAAGCCTTCGGACTCGACAACAATCGTCATCTTGCCCTTGCGGCGATCGGGTTCCAAACGGACGGTGCCCGAGATCTTCGCGAGAATCGCGGGATCTTTCGGAATCCTCGCTTCGAAGATTTCGGTCACGCGAGGCAAACCACCGACGATGTCAGCACTCTTGGCAACATCCTTCGGCTGGCGGGCGACCATTTGTCCGGCTTGGACGGTTTCGCCCTCCTTGACCTCGAGGCGAGCCTTCGCAGGCAGGTGGTGGAAGTCCAACACTTTGCCATCGCCGTCCACGATCAAAATCTGCGGAGACCGGTCGCCACGGTGTTCGGTCACCACGACTTCGGTCTTGTCGCCACGCTTGTCTTCACGCACGGTGGCGCCGACTTCGATGTCTTTGAACTTCACGGTACCGCTGCGCTCGGCCAAGATTGGCGCTGCGTGCGGGTTCCATTCGCAAAGAATGGAACCTTTCTTCACCTTGTCGCCGGAGGCAAACATAATGGTTGCCCCGTAAGGCACCTTGTGCTTTTCTAGCTCGCGACCCTTGGCATCAACAAGGGCCAATTGGCCATTCTTCTTGACACTGACACGCTGCTCGCCACCGTCGACAAGGGTGACAATTTGTTCGCCACACTCACGCAGTTCGACCACACCGGCCTGGCCCGCCTTGTGGGTCGTCTCAATGAGACCCTTCGCAGCCACACCCCCCGTGTGGAAGGTGCGCATGGTGAGCTGGGTGCCGGGTTCACCGATGGACTGGGCCGCAATAGTGCCGACCGCAAGGCCTTCTTCGACCAAACGGTTGTTCGACATATCCATGCCGTAGCACTTGGCGCATACACCACGTGGGGTGTCACAGCACAGCACAGAGCGTACGAATACCTGATCAATGCCCAAACCTTCAATAGAGTTGGCAATTTCGGGCGTGATCAACTCGCTTTTCTTCACCACAACCTGATCAGTCATCGGGTGCATGATGGTGTCGAGCGCGATTCGGCCAGTAATAGACTCTGACAGCGGGATATCGATTTCCTCACCCTTGTAAATGGCTTTCTTGAGGATGCCGCGATTGGTGCCGCAGTCGTACTCATTGACGACGCATGCCTGAGCAACGTCATACAACTTTCGAGTCATGTAGCCCGAGTCCGCTGTCTTCAACGCGGTATCGGCCAATCCCTTTCGAGCACCGTGGGTGGAGGAGAAGTACTCCAACACATTCAAGCCCTCACGGAAGTTGGCCCGGATCGGCGCTTCGATAATCTCACCTGAAGGCTTGGCCATCAAGCCCCGCATACCAGCGAGCTGCTGCATCTGGGAACGGTTGCCTCGTGCACCAGAATCAAGGAAGACGAACAGTGGGTTCAAGTAAGGCGAGCCATCTGCGGATTCCACTTGGACTTCGTCACCAGTTGTGGGATTCCGACGGTCGTTTTCCACGTCCTTCATAAGAGCCTTGGTGACTTCTTCGCGGCAATGCGACCAGACATCAAGCACGTTGGAGTGGCGTTCGCGATCGGTGATGGCACCGGCGTCAGCCTGCATTTCAATGCGATCGACCTTCTTTTGCGCGGCGGCGAGGAAGTCTTTCTTCTCGTCCGGAATACGCATATCGGTGATGGCGATCGAAAGACCAGACAGGGTGGAGAACCGGAATCCGATTTCTTTCATCTCGTCGAGTAACTCGATGGTTGCCGGCTTGCCCAAACGGTCAAAGGTGTCGGCAATCACTTGGCTGCAGCCCTTCTTACCGAGGGTGCAGTTGTAGTACGGCATGCCTGAGCTCAGACGTTCACTGAACAATGCACGCCCCACCGTGGTGGTGATGCGACGATTGTCGGGGAGCGGCGAAGCCGTGCCGGCTTGCTTGTCGACGACTTCGTCGTAACGCTCCAAGCGGATATCAATGGGTTGACGCAAGTCGATTTGACCGTCTTCCCAAGCATAGATCGCTTCGGTGATGTTGCGGAACCGACGACGACCCATACTCTTCTTCGCGGGATCGGGATCTCCGGCGTCGAGGTGCTTGGCCATATGGGTGAGGAAGTACACCCCCATCACGACGTCCTGCGACGGAGACATGATCGGCTTGCCGTGCGCGGGGGAGAAAATGTTGTTGGTGGAAAGCATCAACACGTGCGCTTCGGTTTGGGCTTCGATGGACAGAGGCAGGTGAACCGCCATTTGGTCGCCATCAAAGTCGGCGTTGTAGCCGGTGCACACCAATGGGTGCAGTCGGATCGCGTTGCCTTCAACCAGCACGGGCTCAAAGGCCTGGATGCCCATGCGGTGCAACGTGGGGGCCCGGTTCAACATCACAGGATGCTGGTGGATCACTTCTTCAAGAACGTCCCAGACTTCTGGGTCGCGACGCTCGAGCATACGTTTGGCGCTCTTGATGGTGTCGGCAAGGCCACGTTCTTTGAGCTTGCGGATGATGAAGGGCTGGTAAAGCTCAAGGGCAATCTTCTTGGGAAGGCCGCACTGCCACAGCTTTAGATCAGGACCCACCACGATGACCGAGCGAGCGGAGTAGTCCACCCGCTTGCCGAGCAAGTTCTCGCGGAACCGCCCCTGCTTGCCCTTGATCATGTCCGTGATGGACTTGAGGGGCCGGTTCGAAGAACCGAGGACGGGGCGACGGCACCGACCGTTGTCGAACAACGCGTCGACGGCCTGCTGCAACATTCGCTTTTCGTTGCGGACGATGACCTCAGGGGCATTCAGGTCCATCAACTTCTTGAGGCGATTGTTGCGGTTGATGATCCGGCGGTACAAGTC
>CALDQF010000053.1 GCA_937911845.1 uncultured Phycisphaera sp.
CCTTCGGCACCGAACTCACGGGCTCGCTTCGAGTCGGCTGGCGTGTCGGCGTTGGTTCGAACACCGAGTCGGCGGTACGAATCAGACCAATCCAGAACCTTCTTGAAGTCACCAGTGATGCCCTTGGGCTGCTCTGGTGTCAGAATGCTCGCGTAGACCTCACCAGTGTTGCCATCGATCGAGAAGATGTCTTTGCGACCGTAGGTCTTCCCGTTCACCTTGACCTTGCCTTTGGCGGCGTCGATCTGGACGTCACCCGCACCGGCCACACAACACTTGCCCCATCCACGGGCGACCACTGCGGCGTGTGAAGTCATCCCGCCCGTAGAAGTCAAAATGCCTGCCGCCATGTGCATGCCATCGACATCTTCGGGACTGGTTTCTTTGCGAACCAAAATGACTTTCTCGCCCTTCTGAGCACGCTCCACGGCTTCGTCAGCCGTAAATGCCAAGGCGCCGACTGCGGCACCTGGTGAAGCAGGAAGTCCCTTGGCGACACTGCTGTGACCCTTCTTCGCACTGCTGGGGAAGGAAGGCAACAGAATCTGCGTGACGTGGTCTGGGGTGACGCGCATCACGGCTTCTTCTTTGGAAATCAAGCGCTCTTTGACCATGTCAGCCGCGATCTTGACCGCGGCCGCACCGGTTCGCTTGCCACTTCGGGTTTGCAGCATGTACAGCTTGCCGCGCTCGATGGTGAACTCAATGTCCTGCACATCACGGTAATGCTTCTCGAGCTTGGTGCGGACTTTCAACAGTTCCTTGTGTGCTTTGGCATCCCATTTGGACATGTTCTTGACGGGCTCCGGGGTCCGGATGCCGGCCACCACATCTTCGCCTTGGGCGTTGATCAAGAACTCGCCGTAAAACTCATTCTTGCCGGTGGATGGGTCGCGAGTGAAAGCAACCCCGGTACCGGAGTCGTCGCCGGTGTTACCAAACACCATGGTTTGCACGTTGACCGCGGTGCCATTGAGGCCCGAGATGCCTTCAATCCGGCGATAAGACAGTGCCTTGTCACCGTTCCAACTCTTGAAGACCGCTTCGATGGCTGCTTCCAATTGCCCCATGGGGTTCTGGGGGAACGTCTTACCCACATGCTTGCGGTAGACGTTCTTGTACAAGTCGCAAAGCTGTCGGAGACCAGCGGCATCCACGTCGGTGTCTTCTTTCACCCTCAACTTCTTCTTCAAGCCCTCGAAGGCTTCTTCGAAGTGGTGGTGATCCACATCCATCACCACATCACCAAACATGTTGATGAGACGCCGGTAGGCGTCGAAGGCAAAGCGTTCGCCCGCAGCTTCGGCCATGGCCTCGACGGAGTCATCGTTCAGTCCAAGATTAAGAACGGTATCCATCATGCCAGGCATGGAGACAGCCGCCCCAGAGCGGACCGAAAGAAGCAATGGGTTGTGACCATCACCAAACTTCTTGCCCGTTTCTTTCTCCAAAGTCTTGATTGCTTTGGCCACTTGATCCATCAAGCCGGTCGGCATCTTGGACCCGTGGCCGTAGTACGCCGCACAGGTGTCGGTGGTGATGGTCATACCCGGAGGGACCGGAAGGCCGATCGAGGTCATGTCAGCAAGGTTGGCACCTTTGCCACCCAGCAGAGTGCGTTGAGCAGCTCGTCCATCCACTTTCGTGCTGCCGAAGTAGTACACCATGCGTGGGGCACGGCTGGAACGGGTGGAGGACTTTTTCTTCTTTGAGGCCATGGGATCTCCTGAAACGGCGGACAAGAAAAACGCGTAACGCGAATGGTAGCGAACAGAGCGGCCTTCCTCACCTACGATGCAAATGGATGCCTCTTTCTGTGCAAAAGAATGGTGAAGATTTTCGCTGGCCGAAAGAGCCACTGCGGCTGCTGAGCGGTGGGGATCCCCAAAAAGCACGCTGGTCTATTTCAGCCAAACCGCACGCGTGGTGGTGGTGGGAAGATGGGGTGGCATTCCGTGTTGATCAAAACGGTCAGCAAACCTCCCAACCCACCAACACCCCTCTGCAAGACTTCGCCGATTTCAGGGCAGATTTTCCCGGAACTTGCACACCATCTCCCGGCGACCCGCCATTCACCGGCGGCTGGATTGGCTTCTTGGGATACGAACTGGGAGCCACGCTGGACCCAGCGTTCGCACACTTCACCCCACCTCCTGGATTGCAGGCGGCTTTCGCGTGGTGTCCCGAACCGGAGGTCAAAGACCGGCTGAAAAAACCGTCGGATTTCGACACGCCCAGCGAGCATGACGACACCCAGGGCACTGTTGTCTCGCAAGCCACAAATCAGGGTTCTGATCTCTGCGCTAAAGCGTGGAGTGAGCGGGTCGAGACCGTGTTGCAAGCGATTGGACAAGGGGATTGCTACCAAGTCAATCTCACTCGACGGGAGTACCGGTCCATCACCGGGCCGATGGAACCATTGGTTCGTGCGCTCCTCGAGACGGGACAACCCAGACATGGAGCAGACTTGCCTTTGCCCGGCGGTCGCCGAATTGTCTCGGTCAGCCCTGAATCATTTCTCGTTCGCCGAGGTGATCAACTGCTCACGCGGCCCATCAAGGGCACGCGTCCGGGTGATGGCGATCCCGATGAACTGCTGAACAGTGCGAAAGATGCCGCCGAACTTCACATGATCGTGGACCTGTTGCGCAACGATCTGGGACGTGTGGCGATTCCGGGAACCGTGCGGGTACGAGAACCCCGCGCGATCGAGCGGCATGCCACGGTCCTGCAAACCGTCGCCGAAGTAGAAGCCACCCTTCGTCCTGGAGTCGGCTTCGAAGACATCATGGCCGCGACCTTCCCCTGTGGTTCCGTCACTGGCGCTCCCAAAATCATGGCGATGCATCACATTGACCAGCTCGAGGCAAGCCCAAGAGGTCCTTACTGTGGCGCCATTGGTTGGCTCGGAAACGATGACTTCGAATTTTCCGTAGCGATCCGGACGGCCTTCTTCGAACCCGAAGCAAACGGCCACCGACTCACCTGGGGCACTGGTGGTGGCATCGTGGCTGACTCAGACCCTGACGAAGAATGGCACGAAACCAAAACCAAACACCACGTGCTCGACTTGGCCCTCGCACCGTGGATGGATCAACCCACACATCCCCTCCCGTAAGGAGGTCTACGCCGCGGAGTATTGCAGCCGCTTGGCGGCCTCTTCCACCAACTTCGACAAATGACGGCGTTGGCGCTGTCCTGCCCCGATGCGGAACGAGAGACCGGCGTACAAACGTCGATCCGATTGCATGTGCCGGTGCACCAGTTCGGCGGATGCGACGAGCGTCCCTCCGCCCGGCAAATCACCTTCGATCCACCAACCACCTCGGCGCATGGCCAACGCTGCGTCACTGGCTTCAAAAATCACACCAACCCCGCCAACCCCAATGTTGGCGAGCTGGACGGAAATGGGTGGTGCCGACACCGGGCGAACCAAGGCGGGATCAGCGGCCTCCCCCCCACTGGCCAGAGCCAACCATGCACGTTCTGCTGCGGCACCGGTCACACCACTTGGTAAAGATCTGAGTTTCAACCCGGAAGGGCAGGGAGCAAGATCTGTTCGAGCCACTCGGCGGCGTCTCCGCACACGCGATGGTGCTTTCAATTGCAGCGTATCTCCGTGACTCGACAACACCTCGGTCGAAAAATCCCAGCGGATTTGGCCGATGGCAATAGTGCCTCGCATTCGAACACCTGGGTCAAGGATCAGGGGATGGCCAAAGGCAGTTGGAGCTTCAACCACCACGCAGTCCTCAGAAAATCCCCAAACGCGAAGCCTCCACGTCAATCCCCCCTCTTCACCATCAAGGGTGCATTCGATGGTGCCTCCGCGGGCCTTGACTTTCGCCAAGGAATCTCGCCAATGTTCAGTACGGGATCGACGTGTTTGCATTCTTGAACTCCGTTCTTTCCGCGAATTCCACGGGACAACTCCAAGGTTCAAAACAACATCCCCAATCTGAAATGGTTTTTGAGATTCAGGACCGCACAGGCCGCACAACCCGAAGAAGTGGATGCTCGCCATGGGATGACTCCCAGCCCGCCTGCGCCAGCACCATCTGCAGCAGCGATTCTGACCAAAGACGCCGCAGTGGCTCGTCCGAACGCAAGGGACCATCATCTTGAGCAGCTTCCCCTTCACGCAACGAGAAAATCATGTCGCGGTCCGACCAGACCATCCGAAAGCCTTCGGCTTCACCATCCCCCCACCGCCCTGAGGAAAGGAGCGGCCAATACAGACCAGGAATGTCTTCGATAATCAAGACGCCTTGTTCTGACAGGCAAGCTTCGATGCGATGCAACAGCCCGACCACTTCGTCTGGAGACACCAATTCCATAAGCGTATTACCCAAGAGCAATGCGGCATCAAATGGACCATGCAAAAACGGCTGTGGATCGCGAAGATCCTGTTGCACCAAATCATCTTGAGTCCCACATGCTTGGGCGGCCCAAGCCAGAGCTCTTTCGTTGTGGTCCAAACCCACCACCCGGTGACCGGATTCTCGCAAAGGGAGCAGCAGTCGTCCCGCGCCACAACCCAAATCCAAAATGCTTTTTTGCTCCGTAGAAAAGAATGATCGAAGCAGATCAAGTTGGATGGCATGCTCTTCAGGTTCCAAAGGCATGCTGACATCTCTGGCAAACTGGTCCTCAGAATGATCGAGTGGTTCCATCAGTGTCGTTTCCCTTGAGGCAATTGTCGTGATGTCAGCCCATTGGCTCTTCGAACCTCAACAGTGCTGGCCTCATCCGTTGAGGCACCATACGTCTGTTGTTCCGCGGATTCGATGGCGGAAAGCACAAGCAGTTTTGCTTCTTCTTCCGGCCATTGGAGTTGCTCAACCCACAGGGCAAGAGGCTGTCCCGCCGGACGAATCAGTCCTCGACGGCGTAAACGCAGCAACAACGGATAAAAGGGGCCACCGCGACGCCGCCGCTTCTTCACGCCAAGAGCACCCCAAACGACACCCCCGAGCAGCAGTCCAAGGATGGGCCAGCGCAATCGACTTCCGATGCCGGCCAGAACAACCGATACGTCGTCTGAGAAATCAACGCCCAGAAAATCCTCGAGAGCCACTTGGATGGGAAACTTATTTCCCGTGCCGTACCCATTCAGGTTTCGGTTCAGATCTTCACCCAGGTCGGCCAATAAGCCCGCGATACCTCGGTCCGCCCCGGTAGCACGAAACGCGAGGAGATCGCTGGCCGGGGTGGGCTCGAGCCGAACCCATTCATTTGGTCCTTGCCGGACTTCAGCCCAAGCATGGGCATCCAGTCGCCTGATCACTCGAGATCCGTTGGCTGGTTCGTCTCCAACCAGCCATCCCAAGACGACTCTGGCTTCGATACCAAGCGATTGGCACATCGCCACCAGAGAAGTGGCGAAGAATTCACAGTGTCCCCGCTTCACTCGCAGGAAGGCTTCAATCGGATCTTCATTCTCGCGGATGCGAAGCAGGGATAAATCGAGGTCGTACACGTACTGACCCGAGGAACTGAAATGACGTCCTAAAATTTTGGCCGCTTCGACTTTGGGACCAAAACCATCGGAAAGAGTCGCGGGGTCGAAATTGGCGTCATCCAAAACAGTGCGAGCCCGCTCGGCCATCGACGCCCGAGTGGCACTTTGTGGATTCCACCAATCCCCCCGGCGTTGCGGTCGGGGACTGGACCCCAGATAAGACAGGACTTCCGGCTCTGAGGGGTCCAGACGCGTCACCACCGACCAATTTGTGGTTCCGGGGAACTCAGGCTCCACCACCGCGACTCGACCAGTCATTCGAATCAAAGTGGGGACTTCACACTCCAACCGGACCGGAGCGCCCGGAGCGCCCAACCTCCACTGCGGTTCATCCATTTTGAATCGGAGAGACAACCGATCACCAGACTCCGGACCGATCATGCCCACATCGCCTTCACCATCCACCATGCGCAGACTTGACCTCGGGGGATACCAAATCCCATCGCTGGCTGTGGTCAAGACACCACATCGCAAGTAAAGCGAGCCTTGGGCCACCGATGTGGTTGCTGGACTGACTTCGACGGTTCCAATCACCGATGGATCAGGGACGATTCGGCCACCGGCCACCGAAAGATCAATGCCATCATCCACTGCCCGATCAATCGCTTCGGTCTTCGGCGTTGGAATACGAAAGCGACCGATGCTTCTTGGCAAGACCAAAAAAAGAAGACCGCCACCAATCAAGCTGACCAAGAAGAGACGATTTCCAACCCGATACCTGGCCCGGCGCGCCAAACGTTGGGCGTCGCTCGCACCTTGGTCTTCACCCGTTTGCCGAAGAATGACCGCCGAGAACGCCAAGCGAGCCCAGATCAACATGGCCAGCCACATCAGCAACGGTGGCTCATCACGCAAGGCCGCCGCGAAAACCATCAATGCTGAAAGCGACAGCAGTTGGGTTTCGTCCCGAGGATTTCTGCGATCAAAGCACTTCAATACCAAAAGGTGCAGAGAGAAATCCGCCAAGATGACTTCAACTTCCAGCCCTGCTCGAGAACGGAGCACCGCAAACAAAACGGCCGCCACCGCCAAAGTGACACTCACCAATCGAGGCAAGCGAACTCGTCCTTGGAGCACCGGGCCCACCAAAACCAAGACAAACACCCCCGGGAGGAATCGTTCCAAACTCCCCCAAGCCAACGCCTCGATCAGCAGGGCAAGAAAAACCGTCCAGTTGGTTGCCCGTTGAATCAATTTCATTTGGACGCTCCAAGATGTGATGAAGCCGCACCAAGATGCCCTTTGCTTGTGTCCCACACATCAGAACTATCAATGGCCAAAACGCCTTCATCCAACAACGGTGCAATGGCCGAAAGACCCAGCGCCGGACCGGCCTTTGGAATTTTCGCCAGAGCCTCCTCACCATCGCGAACCCCTTCGTACCCCACACCCTCTCCAACAATGTCCAGTCTCACACGTTCTCCACGGCGTTCACGGTGCGTCAGGACGGTGGCCGCCAGTGAGATCGCACGCTCCATCATTTCTGGCGAAGAACCTCGAAGGTCCAAACGAATCAAGACCCTTGGCGGATGGATACGCCCTCTCTGACGCGACAGCAGGACGCCGTGTCGCAGCGTCGCGCGAGCGGCAATATCACTACGTCGATCGCCCAAACGCCACCCTCGAATTCCAAGGGGCTCACCATCGTCACCGGTCTGTCGACGGGAGGTCTCACCAAGTCCGCGTGATCCCAAGGCACGCAACAACTGAGGAGGCAGATCAAAGTGACGGGGGCGGACCACCAATTCCCGGTCAATTTCCCAACGCACCCTTTTGCCCAACAAACCAAACGGGAATCCAGATTCGGCCTGCAACCTTGACCAGGTGTATACCCCGCGACTCGCCGGAGCCCACGTGAGGTACACCAAACGTGTCGCCCGCGTGGCGAGATGACCCAACCGAGTATCCACACGCTGCCGCTCACCCTGATCCGAAATAATGGTGCCGCTCAATTCGATCGCCAAGGCATCTCCGCCACTGCGCTGGTGGACCATCACTGGAAGTCTGGCTTGGGCACCAGCCCGCAGGAGGGGAATGGATTCCGGAGCAGCCTGAAAGCCCAGCATCATTGGCCCAGACTGGAGCCCACCAGACAAAATCGCCGCGACCAACAAAGCAAAGACGAACACCAACAAATTCAGGCCAGCCAACATCCCAATGGCACCCAAGGCCAAGACCAAGATGAAGAAGAACATCCCCCCCGGCCGGACGAGCGTTTGCCTGGATGCCGCTCGAAGATGCATGCCAAAAGGATAGGTTTGGTTTGGGTCAGGCTGGTGTGGAATCCATCGAAGCGCCTTCTTCTGTGGCTTCAACTTCCTCGCTCAAACCCTCTTCGTCTTGAGGCGCTGAAGACTCCGCAGTGCTGGGAACTTCTTTAGGACGCTCAAAACCATCGACCAAAGGGAGATCATCCAAGGAACCTAGGCCAAAGACGCGCAAAAACTCACGGCTGGTGCCGTACAGATTCGGGCGACCCGGAACTTCGGCTTGGCCCACAATTTGCACCAACCGGTGTTCGGTTAACAAACGGAGGTGGTCTTGGCTGGCCACACCACGCAACTCATCAATCTCGGCCCGAAGAACCGGCTGTCGCCACGCCACAATGGACAAGGTTTCCAATTGGGCGGGGCTGAGTTCGCGACGCTTCTTCTCATGATGAACATGGTCAAGAAGCGGAGAAATTTCTGGGTGGGTCAGCAGTTGCCAGCCTCCCGCCAGACGGTCGATTCGAAATGCTCGATCGTGTTCGGCATAGAACGCATTGAGCAGCTCGATAGCTTCACGCACTTGAGCTTCGCGGCCCTTCCCAGTGAGACCCAGCCAGTTTGCCAACCGACCTTCGCCGAGTGGCTTGTCAGCAGACATCAGCAGACCTTCAATCCGTCTGGTCAACGGCATGGACTCAAGACGAGATGGCTCAACCGTAGAGCCCGCGTTGGTGGGGCTGGCTTCGATGGTGGCTTCGTCAGGAGTGGACAAACTCAGTTCTTCCCAGCCAAATCGATGCGCGTCCGTGAGGCTTGTTGGGCGGCTTCCGCTTCAACGACCGACCCACTGCTTTGCACAGCGGTGTTGGCTTCGGCCAATGCTGCTCGAGCAGCCTCAAAATCAACTTCAGAAGGTGCTTCACACTGCTCGGCCAGAACCACCAAACCCTCAGCACCGACTTGAGCAAAGCCACCATGGACCGCAAACCATTGGACATCGCTTTCGGTGTCCAACCGAAGCAGGCCGGTTCCCAACTTCACCAACAAAGACGCGCGGCCGTCAGCCACCCCAAGTTGTCCATCGTGGGCGGGGATGCTTGCGTATTCCACCGAGCCGGAAAAGGCAGCGGCGGATGGAGTCACAATGCGGCAGGAGAATGACATGGAAATCCTTTGATGCGTTCACGGGTGCTCGGGACGAGCGCGATCAATCCTCAAATCGGCCTACGGCGACGGACACGTTGTGCCCCCCAAACCCGAAGGTGTTGTTCAGTGCCAACCGTACCGTCCGTTCTCGGGCGATGTGGGGGGTAAAGTCCAATCCGGCAAATTCTTCGTCCGGATTGTGGCAATTGATCGTAGGTGGCACCACCCCATCTCGGCAGGAAAGGACGCTGAAGACCGTCTCGAGTCCACCGGCCGCCCCAAGGGTGTGCCCAATCATGCTCTTGGTGCTGCACAACGAGATCGATCGGGCGTGGTCGCCGAAAAGGTTCCGGATGGCCCGCACCTCTGCGACATCACCAATTGGCGTGGAAGTGCCGTGGGCGTTGATGCTGTCCACGTCTTCCAGGTTGCAACCCGCATCCTCCAGAGCGAAAGCCATGGCTCGGTGGCCGCCCTCACCCTTTTCGTCCGGGGCGGTGATATGCCCAGCATCACCCGTGATACCGCCACCCAAAATTTCGGCATGAATCCGAGCCCCGCGAGCTTTGGCGTGGTCCAAACGCTCCAAAACCAAAATTGCCGCGCCTTCCCCCATCACGAAGCCATCGCGGTCTCGATCAAACGGACGCGACGCCTCAGTGGGCGAATCATTGCGGTTGGTCGACATGGCTTTCATGGCACCGAAAGAACCAATACACAGTGGAGTAATCGATGCTTCCGATCCACCAGCCACCATGACATCCGCCCGACCCAATCGGATGAGATCGCAGGCCGACAGGATGTTGTGACCACCCGTCGCGCACGCGGTTCCGATAGCGGAATTCGGACCTTTCAATCCATGCCGAATTGAAATGTTGCCTGCGGCGCTGTTCAGCATAAGACGCGGAACCGTGAACGGGCTTATCCGTCTCGGACCAGACTGTTGAAGCTTTTCAATGCCCTGCTCAATGGTGGAAATTCCCGCGACGCCCGAGCCGACGACAACACCATGGCGATATGGATCCCCGGTAGAAAAGTCAAAGCCAGAATCCAAAACCGCTTCTTCAGCGGCCCACATCGCGAGTTGGCAATACCGATCCATCCGTCTGGCAGATTTGTCATCCACCACCGGAGCCGGCGTCCAGTCGCGAACCTCGCCGGCCACTTTGCAGGACCACACCGATTCAGCTTGATCAAAGCATTGGATAGTGTCGATGCCCGACTTGCCAGATTGCAAGGCAGACCAAATGGTTGGGACATCACGACCAAGGTTGGTGATGGCGCCCAAACCAGTCACAACAACACGCTGGTGATCTGGTTTTGATGATGAAGATACAGCGGTCATGGGCCGGTGATCCGTTCGTGATCGGGCTTAGCCGTTTTGCTTGCTCTCGATGAACTCGATGGCTTGGCCGACCGTTTGGATGGATTCAGCTTGGTCTTCGGGAATCTCGATGCCGAAGGTTTCTTCAAGCTTCATGACCAACTCAACCACATCAAGGCTGTCGGCTTTGAGGTCCACAATGAAGTTGGACCCCATGTTGACGCTATCGACCTCGACGTTGAGTTCTTCGGCAACGACGGAAAAGACTTTTTCTTGCAACTCACTCATGGGAATTCTCTCCGCGGCCCCGTTTTGGGACGGCATGGATTTTGTAAGGGTAGCCGAGCCCTGAGCCGCCTGCCACTGAGGCAAAGGCTTGGGGACGATCAGTCGGTCATGCCGCCATCAACGGCCAAAACCCGCCCATTGATGTACGAAGCGCCATCGCTGGCCAAAAATGAAACCGCGTGCGCGATTTCTTGGGGGGTGCCGAACCGTTTGGCCGGAATTCGCTTGGTGGCTTCTTCTTTCACCAGATCAGGCAGGGCATCGGTCATGTCCGTGGCGATAAAGCCCGGAGCCACAACGTTGGCGGTGACTCCCTTGCCGGCAAACTCTTTGCCGATGGTCTTGGTGAACCCGATCATCCCGGCCTTGGCCGCGGCGTAGTTGGCCTGACCCGGATTGCCCATGACACCACTCACGGACC
>CALDQF010000054.1 GCA_937911845.1 uncultured Phycisphaera sp.
CCCAAGATGCGACCACGCTGCTGCCCGGCTCGAACCCGCCCCAAAATCTCATAAGGACGGCCCAAAAGTGCGTTGGCAAGATCCAGATCAGCATCGGCCAAAGCCGTCCTGATGCGAGAACTGGAAACCCGTTCCCCTTCAACTAGCACATCCTCGAGCACATGCACCTCAAAGCCCAACTGAGGCCCCAGATCCTGCAACAGGGCCGCAGTACCCGAGCGACGGTGCCCAAATCGAAAATCCTCTCCCACCACCAAACGGCTGAATCGATGGCGTTCGTGGAGATCCCGGATGAAATCAAACGCTGGGGTCTCCAAAAGGCCAGAACGTGGGTCCAGGCGGATCACCCGAGCCCCCTGCTTTCGGAGTTCTCGCGAACGGGTCCGCCACGTGGTCAGGGGAAGGGGCGTGGTGTGGCCCAAGACGGTTTTGGGATGCGGGTAAAAAGCCGACGCCAGAACCTTCGCTCCATCCTGAGCTGCTCGCGTCAAAAGGGCTTGGTGGCCCAAATGGACCCCATCCAGTACCCCAATCACCATTGCACGCTGCGAATTCATTTCCATCACAATAGAATGTCTCCAGAGTCGAGAGGTGCTCCAAAGATGTCGCAAACCGACCCCAATCAATCGCTCGCTGCCGATGAAGCCCAGCGGCTGCTTGTTGACCTTCGTGAATCCTTAGCCACAGCTGCCGAGGACATCGGTCCACGGTTTCTCGACATCATGCCATTGTCTTATTTTCAGGACACACCGCACGAGGAGCGCCTCACCCACTTGCGGGCCATCCTCGCGGCCCGTGCTTCGGGGCGCTTGCCTTCGTTGGACATTCGTGACGGTGAAAACCGGATCACGTTCATCAGGCCCAATGACCATCCTGGACTCTTGGCTGAAGTGGTGGGACAACTCCCTCACGATCGCCCTTTGATCTCCGCCAAAATCCATTCCGCCACCGACTCTTCTCTGGCCATCGACACTTTTGAATTCGGGGAAAAGCCGCGATTCGATCTCAGCGATCCCGAGCAGACTGGATGCATGGAACGGGCGGTTGCTTTTGCGGCAGAGAACCATCCTGAAATCACCGAAGATGAAGTGCGTGATTTCATCCAACGCTGCACCGCCGACTACATCTTTTCGGTCAGCCCTCTTCGGTTTTGTCAACACCTGAAAATCTACCGTGAGTTGTCAGGGACCGAAGGCACCATTGTCCGACTTGAGCAAGAAAAAGACGATCGCTACAGCCGCATTGTGGTGGCAGTGATGAACGCCTCCACCCGGAGAATGCTGGAGCGGGTGGCCGAACGGTTGGCCATGGATGGCATCGATATTTTCCGAGCGTATCTCGACAGTATCGACGATGGTGACAACGGACAGATCACACTTCTTGGTTTCGTCGTTCAGCGTGAACAAGGTGTCCTCCTGGAAGACAGCGCGCTCTGGCGGGTCATTCGCCGTGACCTCCAACGCAATAAATGGGTCGACACTGCCGCGCTCAAGTTGTCGTACACCCACGCAGGACTTGGCCAACGGCACGCGGAAGTGCTGGATGCGGTCATCGAATTGGCCCACCAAAAATTGGTCAAGGTCAACCGCTGGGCATACAGCCGGGTTCGTTTGCGAAGATGGACCAGTGAGAACATCGAGCTCTGTCAAAAGATCGCCGATCTGTTGCTGTCCCGCTTTGATCCTGACAACCCACTTCCTGAGCCCGATTTCACATTGCGGCTGGCCGATGTGCGTGAGGTGGTGGATCGGGTCGATTTCCAAGATGCACGAATCGCCATCCAAGCCATGCTGGACGCCGTATTGGCTGTTCGTCGCACGAATGTCTTCCTTGACGAAAGGTATGGGCTGGCCTTCCGAATTGACCCGGCCTACTTGCACCACGAAGACCGGCCCGCGCTGCCCTTCGGCGTGTTCTTTGTCCGGGGAAGAAACTTTGCCGGCTTCCACGTTCGCTTCCGCGACATCGCCCGCGGAGGATTGCGAATCATCCGAACGCGGACCGAAGAAGTCCATGCCCGGGAAAGCGAACGTTTGTACGACGAGGCGTTCAATCTGGCGTTCGCCCAACAATTGAAGAACAAAGATATCCCGGAAGGTGGGGCAAAAGCTGCAGTTTTGGCGGACCCGTATGCTCGCCACAACCGGGTGGTCAAAGCATTTGCGGATTCTCTGCTCGACCTCATTACCCCCGAGCCGCACACCAAAGAACGCATCGTCGACCACCTTGGACACGACGAACTTCTGTACCTCGGACCGGATGAGAACATCCTTCCGGAACATATTGTGTGGATGGCCAAGCGTGCGGTGCGACGGGGTTACCCACTGGCGTCTGCCTTCATCTCTTCGAAGCCTGGGGCTGGCATCAACCACAAGGATTACGGGGTGACCTCAGAAGGCGTGAACGTCTTCCTGCATGGCTCTTTGCCCGCGATTGGCATCGACCCCGATGTTGACAGCTTCACGGTGAAGATGACCGGAGGCCCGGATGGTGATGTCGGAGGCAATTTCATTCGGATCGCCAAAGACACATACGGTGACCGAATCAAGATCATTGGCGTTGCCGACGGATCGGGTTGTGGTGAAGATCCCCAAGGGCTGAATGTAAACGAACTACTTCGCCTCTTTGAAGCTGAATTGCCGATTGCCCAATTCGACCAAAGCAAGTTATCCAGCGAAGGTCGGATCGTGACCCTCGATGAGCCTGACGGTCCAGTTCTTCGAAATACGCTCCACAACCGGCTGGTGGCCGACGCATTTGTCCCTTGCGGGGGGCGACCTGCGGCCATGAACGAAGGCAACTGGGACGACTTCCTCACCCCAAGCGGAACACCCAGCAGCCGATTGATCGTCGAAGGCGCCAACCTGTTTTTGACCCCCGAGGCTCGAGAAAATCTGAGTAAAAAAGGTGTATTGATCCTTAAGGATTCCAGTGCCAACAAGTGTGGGGTGATCACAAGTTCCTACGAGATTTGCTCCAACATGCTTGTCTCCGAGCAAGACTTCATGCCAATCAAAAACCGCTTTGTTGGCGAAGTCATCCCACGGCTGCACCAATTTGCGCGGTCCGAAGTCCAGCTGCTGCACCGATTGCACAAGCATCACCCAGACTGGACGCTGCCTGACATCTCAATCCACATGAGCCGGGTCATGATGCGAGTGGCCGATGCCATTGAAATTGGTCTCGACCAAATCGAAGAAGTTGCACCGCAAGCCGTGCGGCGGCTAGTCACCGATCACATTCCGGAAGTCCTGCAAGAGTTGGCCGGAGACAAACTTTGGGACGATTTGCCTTCCGCCTATCTACGCTGGCTGAAAGCCAAAGCCCTCGCGGCTCGGATCGTGTACCGCGAAGGCACCGATGCCGTGGAGAGCCTTCCGAGTGAGCACCTTCCAGCATTTGCAATCGAATTTTTAGCCATCGACGACGAAACCAGAAAACTTGCCCGAACGATTGAGGAGAGCGACCTGCCAGATCGTGACCGGGTCGCAGATTTGCTTCGGAAAGCCGGCTTGGCCAGCGCGATGGGGGCAGACCACAACTTCACCGGTTAACCCCAAGCCCCCGACAAGCGTCAAATCCCAAAGTATTTGGCTTCGGGATGATGAACCACAATCGCGCTGGTTGACTGTTCGGGATCAATCTGGTGGTTTTCAGTCAAGGTGCAACCAATCCGTTCGGGCCGAAGAAGGCGGAACATCTTGATTTGGTCAGCCATGTTGGGGCAAGCGGGGTATCCAAAGGAGTATCTACTTCCGCGATATTTTTGGCGAAAAAGTTCTTCAGGGGTTACAGCATCATCAGCATCAATCCCCATTTCCGCCCGCATTCGTTTGTGCCACAACTCAGCCAAGGCTTCTGCTGTTTCAACCGCAAAACCGTGCAAGTAAAGGTACTCGGAGAAATCTCCAGATTCAAAAAGTGCTTTGC
>CALDQF010000055.1 GCA_937911845.1 uncultured Phycisphaera sp.
CCCTTCACCATTCTCAGCTTGATAGCGGGCCAATTCACGCGCGCCATCTACCACTTCAATCGTGATGACCTCATTGGAAACGGTGTACCCAAGTTGTTCCTGGGTGAGGGTTAGATCCTGAATTGTGGTTCCTACTGAGTCGGCTTCGACGACCCTGGTTTCTTGGACTCGGTCTACATTTCGGTCCGTAAACAAGTTGATGGATGACCCGCCCTGATCGAAGAAACTCCAGAAGATCATCAGGAAGAAGATCAGTACGAAGATGACCTTCATGCGGTCGCGTTCAATCTTGGTGGCTTTGGCCGCTTCGCGGATCATGTAGCCAAGGGCCAGTGATCCTGCGGTGAACAGGAAGTACCGGGAGATTTCGGTTCGTTGCACCATTTGGGCGATGATCGGGATGGCGATCAGGGTGCCCACCAAGGTCATAATCAGTTTGCCCTTGATGTCCTTTACGCCTACGGGCGCTCGCCCAACAAAGTCGGGAAGCCCACCCTTGAGCATCGACAAGGCGGAGATGCCGCCACCCGCGGTCAACGCGATGGCGAGAAGCCAACGCAACCCGGCTTGAATGGTCGATTCGACGGGAAGCAGCAGCATGCCAACACTCAGGCTGAGAGCGGTCACCATCATCAGAAGGGCCCCAATGGTGCCAGGCAAAACAAACAGCACCAGGCCCGAGAGCATGCCGACGGTCGCCAAGCCAAAGCCGTAGTGCCATCCGTAGGCTTCACCGATATAGCCGCACGCAATGGGGGGCAGGGCAGCGCCCAAGTTGATGCCGATGTAAAAGATCGTGAACCCAGAGTCTCGTTTGGCACCTTTGGGATACAGCTCACCGACCATGGTGGAGATGTTTGGTTTGAAGAAGCCGTTGCCGACGATCAGCAGCGCGAGCGCGTGGTAGAACGCCGGTTCGTTTTCCACCCCCATCAACAAGTGCCCGGCACTCATCAAGAGGCCGCCGATGATGACCGCACGTCGTTTGCCCAGGAACTGATCGGCGAGCACGCCGCCGATGTACGGCGTGGCATAGACCAAGGCCCCATAGGCGGCGTAGATGCTGTACGCCCGGCTGTCCTCGGCCTGCATAAAGCCTTTGATCATGTAGAGGGTTAGCAGGGCCCTCATGCCGTAGAACGAGAATCGTTCCCACATTTCGACCATAAAGAGTTGGAAGAGGGGCCAAGGGTGTCCACCGGGGCCGTTCATCGCGACTGCATTGGGCGTGTTCATGATTGATATCTATTGTGCTAGATCGTGGCAGATGCTGCACGATAATCTTCCCCTCCGGACCCATGGGGATCAGAACTTCAGCCGGCCGGTGAGATTTGGCGATCATCGGGGCTCAAGGGGCCAGATCCTTTTCAGGAAGGCCAGTTCATAGGGAAGCAGAATCCGGAAGCCGGGCCTCAAAGACCAGCAGTCTTTCGTGGTGCACGCCATCAATCATCTGGTATGCCCCAGGAATTCGGGCCATTTCCAGCATGTACCGCTCGTCTTCAAAATAGTAATTGCGGAACGGACCGCTGGTCTCACCAAGGATGCGAACCGTCATGGCGCACTCTTCCATCAGGTCAATGGTCCGCGGGATGTCAATCATCGATGAGTTGATGAAGATCAACCGGCCGCCGGGCTTCACCAACTTGTGGGCGTCCAGAATCAACGTGTCGTGGAAGTACCGCCGGTAGTGTTTGCCTGCCTTGGCCGTGGGGGGATTGGTCACCAAGGTGTCCCAAGGTCCACCTTGGTGGTTGGCCCCATCAATGTGAATCCAATCGGCAACCTGTTGGTGGATCGGAATCTCAACGCCGTTCTTTCTGAGATTGTGCACGGCGTTGGCGTTGGTCTCGGCGTTGAGCTCGGTGATGGTGATTTCTCGAGCGCCTCTCTTGGCCAGCAAAATGGCATGGATGCCGCAACCGGTTCCAATTTCTAGGACATGCTCATTGCTGAAATCGAGCTTCATCAGCATGTCGCCCAGATGGATGCCATGCGGCGTGGGGTTCCATACCCCTTCCGGAACGTCAAGCTCGAGCGATACATCTCCAAACTGTTGCCGCATGGTCGCGGGATACAGATTGGAACCGGTTCGATCCGTCAAATCCTGATCGTGTGTATCAGCCATACCCCGAACCTACTCGATGCTGCGCACGAGTCCAATCCAGCGCAATCGTTTCATGAAGCGGGGCCAGAAATACCGGTGTTGTCCGAGAATGGTCCCCGTCACGATGAGGAGCAGTTGGTACGTCGGCGTCATCACCAGAATTCGGAGGGGCCAAAATACCCAAGGTGAGGTTGAATCGCGGTCGATGCCAAGGAACTCCAAGACAGGTCCGGAAATCCATAGCGCCAAGGGGCCGTTGATACTGAAGGTCAGCATGACCATCAGGAACTGGAGCTTGGATTCAAAGCCCCATTTTTTTGATCTTTGTTCTCTTTTCAACATTTGGTGGACATCATTTTCGCTTAGTCAACTTCACGCGTCAAAATGGGTTGCTGAATGAGGCAACTTAGACGATGTTACTCGCACTTCGGTAGATCAACGTGGCGTCGTCTTGCCACGATTTCCGAAACAGGAGGTTGTTTTGTTCACACATTTTATGTCTTTTTCACTTGTTGTATCAGCCACGGCCGCAGCCGAGTCGCTTCCCTCTTCCATGGAAGATTTTGTCAACTGGAACCTTGACCGTGGCGTCTGCGGCCAGTGGCAGACCTCTGGAGTGACCAAAGACATGTGGGCAGCTATCCCGAGCGGCTTGGAGTACACACACACCATGACTTCCCGGTTTGATGTGGTTACCGGTCGTTTGGTGGACCATGGCCAGATGGAAACTGAAGACGGCACCATTATTTCGACTGGATCGGGCGTGATGACCTGGGATATGGAGCGGGGGACCGTCGTCGGTACGTTCTCTGGTTTTGACATGGGCAAGCCGTTCCACGGAAGTTCCGTCCTCACCTCGGCCACCGAGGACACCCTGACTTGGGAGTACACCGAAATGTCACGCGGTGAGACCACCACGTATGTGCAAATCACGAAATATACCGGTCGCAACATCCGGGAAAATTCTTACCAAGTCAAAGGCTCATCCGATGCGCCATGGGTCACCATTGATCGTCGATTGAAACCCACCAAGTCCATGCTGGCTGATGCGAGCTTGCCCGGCACTTGGATCTCAAAAAATTCCGACGGTTCTCAATCGAGGACGGTTGTTTCTTGGGCCGCTGGAGAGCACGTGCTGAAATACGAACGCTTTGAGCAAGCGGCTACAGGTGGCGAGTGGACCAGTTCCAGCCTTTTCGTCTGGTACTGGGATGCGCATCATGATCACATTGCCACCATGTATCTTGATGATCATGGCACGGTGATTCATGGATCCGTGGAATCCATTTCTAAGTCGGGTGATACCGTCACCATCATTTCCAACCATGAAGGAAGCCGGTACCACGACTTGACCATGAGC
>CALDQF010000056.1 GCA_937911845.1 uncultured Phycisphaera sp.
TGTTCGAACATCGGGGCAATTTCATATTGACCCGGGGCCACTTCGTTGTGCCTGGTCATTGCTGGAATACCCAGCTCCATCAGTTGGCGTTCGACGTCGTTCATGTAGGCCAGAACTCGTTCGGGGATGGTGCCGAAGTAGTGGTCGTCGAGCTGATGACCCTTGGGGCTGTCCGCACCAAACAAGGTGCGACCACAGAGTCGCAGGTCTTCGCGATCTTCAATAAAACGCTCGTCGACGAGGAAATACTCTTGTTCGCTGCCCAAAGTGGTGTGAACTCGGCCAACGCCTTCGTCAGTGCCGAAGATTTTCAGAATCCGCATGGCCTGCGCACTCACGGCTTCAATGGAGCGGAGGAGCGGAGTTTTGAGGTCGAGAGCTTCTCCGGTGTAGGAAACAAAGACGGAAGGAATGCAAAGGGTGCCACCGCCCCCTCCAGGGAGAATGAAGGCGGGGCTGGTCGCGTCCCAAGCGGTGTAGCCCCGGGCCTCGAAGGTTTGTCGAGCTCCACCTGACGGAAAGGAAGAAGCATCGGGTTCACCAAAGGCAAGGTTGTCGCCGGCAAAGCGTGTTCCCGCGGTGCCGTTTGCGAAGGGGTGCAGGAAAGCGTCATGCTTCTCGGCGGTGGATCCCGTCAGCGGAGTGAACCAGTGGCAATAGTGGGATGCGCCATGTTCGAGCGCCCATTCCTTCATGGCCAAGGCCACAGCATCGACAATGGAAGGATCGAGCTTTTCGCCTTTGGCGATGGTTCGGGCCAGGCTCTTGGCTACCGGGGGGGGCAAACGCTTGGCCATTTCGTCGGTGTTGAACGTCAGATGTCCAAAGAACGCTGAGGGGTCAATGCTGGTGGATGTCTCGGGGGTCTGCGAATGCATTTTTATCTCCTGCAAGTGGAGGCATCTTGGTGTGCTTCTTCTTGGCGAGAAGTGCCACTCTCAGGGTTTTTACAAAAGCATTCGCCAAGTGGCCCTAAATCGTGTTATTTACACACATGTTCCGCCTGACTTTATAAGGCGAGCGGAGTCAAGCCAGTAAATCTGTGTTATTTTAACACGGGTGGAGATTTAACGTGTCGGCTGGGCCAGGCCGGTGCTCAATTCTTGTACAAACCCGCTGGCGCAGGAGGCTGGATCTGACGCGTTTTGGAGACGTCTTACCAGCGCCGAACCCACAATGGCTGCATCCGCATGCTTGGTGACGGCCTCCACTTGGCTCGGGGATCCGATGCCGAATCCGCAGGCAATTGGCAGGGGGGTCAACTTTCGCAACTCTGTGACTCTGGCTTCCACTTCTGGTGCGGTGTCGCTTTCTCCGGTGATGCCGGCCCGGGCCAACAGATATACGAAGCCGCGGCATGAGTCGAGAATGCTTGCCAGACGTGATCCGGTGGTGGCGGGGCCGATCAAGAGTCCGAGAGTAAGTCCCCGCCGATCGCACAATTTGGCAACTTCTGGTGCCTCCTCAGGATCAAGATCTGGAAGGATGACGCCGTCGAGTCCAGCCGCGACGGCCCGATCCAGAAATGCGGCCCTTCCCAGCCGATCTGTGATTGACACCGAAAGCATGGCCACCAAGCCAGCTTTGATGTGCGGCCGAACCGCAGTGACACTTTCCAGAATCTTGCCAGGTGTGACTTGGTTCTGCAGTGCCTCGTGCATGGCAGCTGCGATCACCGGTCCATCGGCAATGGGGTCGCTGAACGGAAAGCCGATCTCAATGATGTCGGCCCCGGCAGCATCCATGGCTTTGAGCAAGTTGGGGAGGCTGTCGGGTGTCGGGTGTCCCCCGACCACGAAGGGCATTAAAACTTTGGTGTTCGCTTGCCGGTGGCCCTCGAAGATCCGAGTGATTCGGTTGTTGGCGTACTCACTCACTTCGTCCCCTCAGGACCACCATCTTGGATGTATTTGTTCCGAATGGCCGCTTCCAAATCCACGTCATGGATGTTGGCGATGGTGGTCAGCCACGCAAAGACATCTGCAAACTCTTCGGCGAGATTTTCTTCGTCTTTTTTGCCTCGTTCGGCATCGGCGAGGGCCGACGCCAACTCACCAATTTCTTCGGCCAGCCAGAGAAAAGTGCCTGGGACACCCCGGGCGGAGTCTGAGGCGTGGTACCGGTCTCGGATGAGCTGTTGGAACTCGGCGATTCGCATGGCGTGTCTCCGCGATTGGGGGGGAGCAGAAAAGCGTCCGAGGCGGGGGTCGAACCCACAACCTCTGCCTTCGGAGGGCAGCGCTCTATCCAATTGAGCTACTCGGACTGGATCGTTCATCCTAGCGTTGAGACCAGGATGAATGGTGTTCAGTTCAGGCGGGAGACCGCTAACATAGGTTCCCGCCTGTGAGGATCCTTGGTATGCCCCAACTGACAATCAATGGCAAAGTGTGTGACTTCGAGCAAGGTCAGTCCATCCTTGAGGTAGCCTTGGCCAACGAGGAAGCCATACCGCACTATTGCTGGCACGAGTCTCTTTCGGTGGTGGCCAACTGTCGAATCTGCCTCGGGGAAGTCTGGGCCCCCAATCCACGGAACGAAGGCAAACTGGAAGCGTGGCCCAAGTTGGTGCCCACGTGCCAGACCCCGTGCGGTGAGGGCATGGTGGTACACACCGATTCGCCCAAGGCCATCGGCAACCAAAAGTCCGTTATGGAGTACTTGTTGGTCAACCACCCTGTGGATTGCCCGGTGTGCGACCAAGCGGGTGAGTGCCACCTGCAGGACTACGCCTACCAATACGGCCGAGCCGAAAGCCGCTTCCTTGAAGCCAAGATCAAAGCGCCCAAGAAGGACATTGGCGAGCATGTCCTGCTGTATTCCGACCGCTGCATCATGTGCACCCGCTGTGTCCGCTTCACCCAAGAGATCACGGGTACTGGGGAACTGATCGTTGATGGTCGTGGAGCCACCGAGCAGATCGATGTGTTCCCGGGAATGGGGCTCGACAACGAACTCAGCGCGAACGTGGTGGACCTGTGTCCCGTGGGTGCTCTGTTGGACAAAGACTTTTTGTTCAAAAAGCGGGTGTGGTTCTTGACCAAGACCCCATCCATCGACGGCTTGACCGCCAGTGGTGACAACCTCACGGTTGAGCACGCCGAGGGCTCGGTTCACCGGTTCAAGCCGCGTCCCAATCCCGCAATCAATCGCTTCTGGATCACCGACGAAGTCCGTTACGGATGGAAGTTCGTGCATTCCGAGGATCGCATCAACATGCCATCGGTGGCCGGAATGGACCCTTGGGCCGACGAACAAGCCAACGAAGCGTGGATGACCGCGCTCACCACCGCCGCCGAAACCCTGCGAGGGAAAAAGTTGGGCGTGGTGTTGTCCCCAATGTTGCCCACTGAAGAAGCGTTCCGGATTGCCGAAGCCGCCCAAGCCCTTGGCCAAGAGGTCGTCTTTGGTCTGGGACCTGTGCCTATGCATGGCGAAGACAAGACTTTCAAGGACGGCTTTGTGCTACGGGCAGAAAAAGCCCCCAATGCTCGAGGTGTTCGAGCGGCAGTCGGCACTCTGGGCGAGGTGCACGAGTGGGATCAGTTCTTGAACGCTGTTGACGGTTGCGAAGCTCTTTTGGTGACCGGCAACTACCCAAGTGCTTGGTGCGAAGGTGATGCACTGGCCAAACTCTCCAGCAAACCCATGGTTTGTGTGGACACGCTTCATTCGTCTCTGACTGAGGCCGCCACGGTGGTCTTGCCGGGGGCCACTTGGATGGAGAAGTCGGGCTGTTTCACCAACGCTACTGGCACCGTGCAGGCTTTTGAGCGAGCGATCGAGCCGGTTGATTTCACCAAATGCGAAGGCTGGATTGCCGAGCAGTTGCTGGCCGAGTCCCGTGGAGATACAGCTGAAATCTTCCACGCTTGTGCCATTCGAGAACGCTTGGCCGATGTTGGACTGTCGCAATTTGCCAATGTGGTCGTTCCCGAAGCGCACCGCGCGGTCGAAAGCGACATGACCACAGTTGAGATCTGAGCGTTTGAGCCACGACGAAAACGCCAATGGTCCTGATGCCGTCGTTTGGGCGGCGCTGCTGGGTCGTTGGCTGCAACATGTGCAGGCCTTGCGAAGCGATCCTGGTTCGGATTCTCGTGTTGTGGCTTCAAGCGCTCCATGGCTCGATATTCAGGCGATCACGTTTGCCTTGGCCGATCTCGATGGCCTCTC
>CALDQF010000057.1 GCA_937911845.1 uncultured Phycisphaera sp.
TGTTCCCGGTGACCGAGTGGACTTTGCCCACCGTCTCCAGAAAGCTGTTCACTTCATCTTGACCTTCGGTGATGGCGGTCTCACTGAAACGGAAAAGTCGAATGCGATCGGCAGCCATGGGACGGTCCTTTCAAAGATGAATCAAAGTGTACCGCCCCACGATCACCGCGCGAGCAACAGCAGCAGCCAGACAAACACCCAAGCGATGTCGAGGAAGTGCCAATAGGTCGCATGCGGCCAAAGTCCATGGCGATCGCCGGGGCGCACCACGGTCAGCACCCAGCCGAGTGAGAGCAAGCCCCCCAACGCATGCAGCGCGTGGAGTCCCGTCAACACGTAAAAACCGGTGAGGGCCAATCGGGCTTCCGGGAATGGTTCAATGGCATCGGCCACCTGCGGACTCCAATCCAGCCAAGCCACGGTCTGGGTGACGGCATACGCCAACCCCAAAGCAAACGTTGCCCCAACCCAAACCCGGCCGTCCGCACCACCATCCGTACGTTGGGTTGCTTTCCACATGGTGCCGGAACTGATCAACAGGATGATGGTCGAAGCCCCCAGAATGGCAGGTGGCCCAGGCATGTCCGGCGGCCATGATCCCTGCTCACCCAATTGCCAGCGAATGGTCACGTGGGCAATAGCGGTAGACACGAAGATGATGGCCAAACCGGCAACAAAAAGCCACATCCCAAGCCTGACCGCTGCGCCAGCAGCTTGATCAGATTCAAATACCGGCCGGCCTTCGGGGAGCGTGTTCACTGCACCACAGGGAAAGACTGTGACTCAAGGACCTCTTTGACTTTGGAGGAGTCGCCCGAATACTTCAGGTCAATATTTTGGCCGGTGTCGAACATCGTGATCACAAGAAAGAGAACAACGAAAAAAATCGAACCAATCAAAACCAAAATATTGATTGGACGGTCCCAACGCAAGTGCATAAAGAACAGCGAGACGACGGATGCCTTCACGCCAGCGACCAGCAGAGCAACTGGCATGTCTAGAGCACCCAAGTCAAATTGAGCCACCCCGACAGTGATCGCGGTCAGAAAAAGCAAGGCAATAAAGGTTCCGATCGTGTAACTGAAAGGAATAATATGCCCCGGAGCGCTGTGGTCGCTGTGTGCTGACATTGGATATCCCTCGTTTACTGCAGAGCCTTCTTCACGTATCCCTGCTCCGAATCGCTCCAAACCCAATGGTCGAACTTGTAGCAGTACTCAGGGGTAGGAGTTTCATCAAAGTTGTGGTGGGGAGGTGGGCTTGTGCATTCCCATTCCAATGACGCCCCCCCCCATGGATTTGCGG
>CALDQF010000058.1 GCA_937911845.1 uncultured Phycisphaera sp.
CTTCCTTACGTACCACTCCCCGCATCAATTGCGCCATTTTCATCAACACCATATCGGTTCTACGTTTACCGAGCTGTACGAAAAGTTGATTGAATTGGTAAATCTCCAGTTGCACAACCGATAGCGGGATCTGCTGACGACTGGCCAGCGCCAGCTCCTGGCGCAGGCGATGCTGCAGATAACGACGGTTACCGAGTCGGGTGAGCGGATCGATCATGGCCTGGCGGGCCAGTTCCTTGCGCTCACGCTGGTAGTGGGCATGGGCACGAGCACGGGCCAGAAGATCCGTGGCAGAGGCATGGATCGCCACTTCTTCAGGGAGCACAAATTCTTCTTGGGCATCCAGATTACCTTCGGAAGCCGGCTGCTCCGAAAGATGGGGATCAGCCACCGCCACCAACGTAGCGCGGGGGTCACGGTAAAACGCCTCGGCATGAGTCCGTCCCATCAATCCAAAGCCAATCACGCCAACACGCACGGTCGTCATGAATGTCGATGCTATCGACTCCCCCACCAAACCACCCACACTTGGTTGCAATTCCAAAAGAGTAGAATGATTTATCTATGAGTCTCGCCGCCGATATCGATGCCGCCTTGGCCCAAGTCAACGAACCCGACCAAGTTGTGGTGGTCCGCCACGTGAGCACCAATCAATTTGTGCAATTGGTCCATCGAGATGGCTTCATGGTTGATTGCCCCGTGGAACAATCGCCATCCGACTTCCGCAACACGATCACCAAGCTTTTTGGCGACGAACCCATCGAAGACGATGAGCTCAAAGACAAAGTCTTCGAAACCTGGCAAAAGACCTTTGACTCCGCTGCCGAGGCCGGGGGCCTCATGCTTCGGGTTCTGACCGAAGGCTTTGGCCACGATCCCGCCGATCGCTTCGACATCGAACGCTACTGAAGCTCGATTACCACCCAAAGGTCAACGGGAAAGAAAGGCCTTCCGCGCCGCTTCGGCTTCACGCTGCTCGGACGGCGTGTAGGGCGTGGGTCGAGAAGGCACCGGTCCATCCATGGGTTCATGCACCTGAGCCACCAACACATCGCCCACCAAGGGAACCCCTTCAAAACGCAGCTCATAGACAAACCACGGCAGCATCTCGCTGATCCGCAATCGCAAAGCATCACCGTCACGTTGCAGGGTCGCCTCCACCATGGCTTGTTCGTATTGCTCTGAGCCGTAGGTAACATGGTAGTTGTAGCGAAATCGGCGTACCGTCACCTTTGCCTTCGCCAATTCCTCGTCCGTCAGCGGACGCGTGGTCGACAACGAAAAACCATCGGTTGTGAGATCACAGGCCGTGAACGCCAAGAACGGTTGGCCGGTGCGTGTGATCTTGGTGACGCCCTTGGCCCCCGTCCAACCATGATCGGTGTGTCCCACCCACAAGGTGCCATCTTCAGCAAAGGCCAACCGGTTGTTGCCCATGCGCAGTCCACCCCCGTCGATCATGGTGGTGATGGTGGCCCGGGTGCGCCCCCGCACCTCTTGCACCATGGCGCGGCAGATCCGCTCGTGGTTCATTTCACCAATCAAAAGATCACCCGCGAGCGGTCCCCACGATTCGGGGATCACGATGGGATCGCACGGGCTGTTGGCCATGGTGCCTTGGGGGAAGACCCCGGCGGGCAATTGCCGCAGGGCGTCCAACTCGGCCGCGCTGCGGTCGAGCGGCTTGCCCGAAAAACCATC
>CALDQF010000059.1 GCA_937911845.1 uncultured Phycisphaera sp.
CGCCGAGACTACTGACGGCCGAGTTCAGCGCCTCGATCCCTGGCGGCCGTGAGGGCTTGGTGGGCCAACGCGTCCAGGGCCTGATCGAACACATCCAGCCCGGCGGCGGTGGTCCCGCCTGGCGTGGTCACCCGTTCCCGCAATGTGTTTGGTGCGTCTTCGCCGCGCATCATCTGGCCGGCCCCCGCGGCGGTTGACCGAACCAATGTGGCCGCATCGTCCGGCGACAAGCCCAAGTCGACCGCGGCTTTTTCCAGAGCTTCGACAAAGCGAAAAAACCATGCGGGACCAGATCCTGAGACCGCGGTCACCGCGTCCAACAAAGACTCTTCAACTTCCACCACGCCTCCCAATTCGCGAAACATCTTGGCGACGTATTCGACATCTTCTGGGGTAGAGCCTGGCCCCCCCGCAATGCCGGTGACCCCTTGGCGAAGCAAACATGGTGTGTTGGGCATGGTTCGAACCACCCGGCACCCCCCACCGAATGCACCATGCAGGGCTGCCGCTGGCACACCCGCCATCACGCTTACCACCCTTTCTTGGGTGGGACCAAGTCCAGCCGCGACTTCTTCGACCAGCCACGGTTTGACCGCAAGGACTGTGGTCTCCGCACCGGTAAGCGATGTCAAGTCCTCGGAGACCTTGCACCCCCGTTTCGCAAAAAGATCCCTTCGATCGGGGTCCAGATCCACCACGCCAACTTCGGCCGCGGGGACCAATCCAGCATCCAAGACGCCAGAAAGCACCGCGCCGCCCATGTTTCCCACACCAACCATGGCCAATTTCAAAGGAGCACCTCCGTTGGGTTAGGATATCGGGCAGGAACCCTCTGTCGTGACCACCGCCGCCGGATACCGATTCTCCCTGCCTTTCGACGAACCCGTCGAACAGCTGGAAGACCAAATTGCCGCCCTTCGGGCCTTGCCCGACGCCGATCGTATGGGGGAAGAGTTGACCCAACTCGAAACCGGTCGCGACGCCATGCTACGCAAGATTTACAGCAGCCTCTCGGCGTGGGACACGGTTCGCGTATCTCGTCACCCTTCGCGTCCCCAAACTCGGGACTACATCAAAATGATCTGCCGCGACTTCCGCGAGTTGCACGGCGATCGCCAGTTTGGTGACGATCCAGCCATCGTGTGCGGGTTCGGGCGCATCGGTCAACGCAAGGTGATGATCATTGGTCACCAAAAAGGCAGCACCACCCAAGAGAAGATCCGCTGCCACTTCGGCTGCGCACACCCCGAGGGGTACCGCAAAGCGCTGCACAAGATGCAGTTGGCCGAGAAGTTTCGGCTGCCCATTGTTTGCCTGGTCGACACTCCGGGGGCCTATCCCGGCATGAAGGCTGAGGAACGCGGCCAAGCGGAGGCCATCGCTTTCAACCTTCGAGAAATGAGCCGCCTTGAGACCCCAATTGTCTCTTGCGTCATTGGTGAAGGAGGCTCGGGCGGCGCGTTGGGGATCGCGGTCGCCGACCGGGTGGCAATGCTGGAGTACAGCTGGTACTCCGTGATTTCGCCCGAGGGCTGTGCGGCCATCCTTTGGAAAGTCGCCAACGACGAAACCAACCGTTCGGCCGCCGACGCCCTTCACCTCACCGCAGATCAAAACATCAAGAACGGCCTGATAGACGACGTGGTTCCAGAGCCTCTTGGGGGTGCCCACCGGGCTCCCGAACGGGCTGGCGAAGCCCTGGCCGCATGGATTGATCGATCCTTGGGTGAATTGGAGGATATCCCTCCAGCCACGCTCCGGCGCCATCGCCACGACAAATTCCGGGCCATGGGCCGGGTAGGAACGGTCCAGGGCGACGCCGAATCGGCGTGATTCCTCACAATTCGCTATACTTTGCCCTTACGACGCTCCCCATTGCCGTCGGAGATCTCGCCTTTGGCCAAACGATCCACCACCAAGAAGACCACCAAGAAAGCCCCAGCCAAGAAGGTCGCCAAGAAGGCTCCGGCCAAGAGGGTGACCAAAAAAGCTGCCAAGAAGGCTCCAGCCAAGAAGGTGACCAAAAAAGCCGCCAAGAAGGCTCCGGCCAAAAAGACTGCCAAGAAGGCGTCATCCAAAAAGAAAAACAAAGCTGGCGACGGCACATTGCGTCCCACTGGCGGGGCCGCTTTGGCCGCCGCAGCCCGCGGCCGTCAAGTGGTACTGCGTACGGTGGCCGAAGTGGCCGCCCAACGTTCCCGTGAAAATGAAGAAGGGAACGATGGATACATCATCGTGAATGGGCGACGGGTTCGCGTGGTGCAAGCCAAGAAGTTGCCGGTCAAGAAGGCACGGCGCTCTCGTGCTGTGGCCACACCGGCCCCTGAAGCCAACCGTCTCAAAAAGACTCCTCTAAAAGCCGCGGAACTTCGCGAATACCAAGGCATTCTGCTGCAGGCCCGAGACCAGCTTGCAGGGTCCATCCAAGCCAAGGAAGCTTCCGCCCTCGGTGACAGCGACACGTCCAAGTTGCCATTGCACATGGCCGACATTGGCTCTGACGCCTACGCCCAAGACCTCGACCTCAACCTGGCCGAGGGCATGCAGTCCCGTTTGGCCGAAATTGATGCGGCCCTGATGCGTATCAAAGAAAAGTCGTACGGCATTTGCGAGCACACCGGCAAAGCCATTCCCAAAAAGCGACTCAACGCCAAGCCGTGGGCCCGATACACCATCGAAGCCGCCAACGCGCTCGGTCTTTGAACCCCCGCCCCTCTCGTCGAGATCATTCAGCCTCGTCTTTGTTCACCCCAACCCGCTGCAGCGCGGCTTCGAGGGGAATCAACTTGGTGCCAAGGTCTGCCGGCAATGGATCCAATCCAATCGCCTCGTCCAAACGGAATGGGCCCACCGCCGTTCGGGTGATGCTCAAACAATGCCCCCCGGTGCCAAGCTTCTCACCAATTTCTCGGGCGAGTGAACGGACGTAAAAGCCTTTTTCGCAGTGGATCTCCAGTTCCACCACCGGCCAAGACCCGCCCACTCTGTGGATGCGGTGCACCTGCACCGGACGCGCTTCCAGTTCGGGAGGACGCCCGGCTCGCGCTTCGGCGTAGGCCCGTTTGCCGTTCACTCGAATAGCGCTAAACACCGGCGGCGTTTGCATGATGGTGCCTTGGTAGGTGACCAAGAGTGCATCGATCTCGGCGTCCGTCGGAGGTGACAACACCGCAACCGGCTCCGGATCGGCTTGAGTATCGTCGGTGGCAGTGAACGCCCGCAGATCGATTTGGGTCCGATAGCGTTTGTCCGTGCCCATGAAGTGGGGAATGGATTTGGTTGCGGGCTTCCCGCAGGCGAGCACCAAAACACCATCGGCCAGAGGGTCAAGCGTGCCCGCATGCCCGGTTTTGATGCCACCGAGAGTACGGCGAACGATCGAAACCGCACGCATGGAACTTGGGCCCACGGGCTTGTTCAGCACCAGGATTCCGGGGGATGGTTGGCCTGCTTCCGGCATGCGTGTAGACTACGACGCTTCAATGGACAGGTGTCCGAGTGGCTTAAGGAGCAGCATTGGAAATGCTGTATACGGGTAACTGTATCGGGGGTTCGAATCCCCCCCTGTCCGCTCAATGGGTGATGGAATCATTGCCCACGTCCGCTTCTGGCGGACGACAATTTGATTGACGGGCTGTAGCGCAGTTTGGTTAGCGCGCTTGACTGGGGGTCAAGAGGTCGGAGGTTCGAATCCTCTCAGCCCGATTGGCGATGTGAC
>CALDQF010000060.1 GCA_937911845.1 uncultured Phycisphaera sp.
AAAAATAAATATTTTATCAATTGGTTCAGGTCTTGGCCTTGAAGGCACCTTTGTTGCGGGAACGACCACTACGGGTGGTGACACGCAACCTAAGTTGCTCGGTCGGACGCGAATTGCCGATCTTGAAGGATTAACTGGGGCGTTGGGCAGCATTCGGCTCGAGAACGGTGGAAATATCCAAACGCTTGACCTTTCAGGTGCGGAAACCATTACCGATCTGCAGAACTTGATCGACTCGGCGGATCTGGGGATTCGTCTTGAAGTGGAGGAGAACGGCACTCTTTCCATGTTCAACGAAGTCTCGGGGACGTGGATGAGTGTTGGTGAGGATGGTGGGGACACCGCCACCCTGTTGGGCCTTCGCTCGATGGGGCTGGACACACCGCTTTCGGTATTCAATGACGGTGATGGCGTTCCCATCCGTTCTGGCAGCATCGACCCCGAAACGGGATTACCTGACCCAACCGCAGACGTTGATTTCACCATCAGCTTGGCCGACGGCCGGTCGTTCGAAGTTGATTTGTCAGGCGCTCAAACCGTTGGGGATATCCTCGCGGTGTTGGAGGCTGCGGCTGGGGCAGCCACCCCTCCCATTGGTCCCGCCGAATTCACGGCGGAACTGGCAACCACGGGTAATGGCATCGTTCTGACCGACAACTCCGGAGGTGTGACCGGCACATTCACGGTGACGCCGGCCAACGGTTCTCGGGCAGCAGAAGCATTGGGTTTGTTGGCCCCGGTGTCGGGGAATGTGATTTCGGGTGAAGATCGATCAATGGTTGCAGTCGAATCACTTTTTACCCACCTGAAAGCGCTGGAGAAGGCTCTTCTTCAGAATGACAATTGGTCAATCGAACGGGCGGCCATCGATCTTCAGGATGATCTGGATCGACTGATTGACGTCCGCGGGGCGGCGGGTGCTCGAGGCGAACGGCTTCTTCTGGCCAAAGATCGCGAATCAGAACTGTCCATCATGGAGGCATCTTTGCTTGGTGAGGCGCGTGATTTGGATTTGACCGACGCCGCGCTGCAATTGACAAATTTAGAACAACAGCTGCAAGCCACGTTGGCGGTGACAGCAAGAATGCAGCAACTCACGCTGCTTAATTGGCTCGGATAGAGCCGATATCCAAGTGCCGTGCTGAGCAACCTCGCAGCACGGTCAGCAGGAGGCACGTCCCAATCGCGTTGATTGGGAGTCCAGGAAGGACGAGGTGTAGAGGATGTATTTGATGTCCAATCTTGAAATCGAGACCACCCGATTCGGAAAAGTCACTGTCGACGGCGACCGAGTGCTCGACTTTCCATCCGGACTGCTTGGCTTTGCCCACGCGACCCGGTGGGTTCTGTTGCAGCCCGATGAAGAGGGATGCTTCTACTGGTTCCAATCTTGTGATCAAGAAGATTTGGCTTTTGTGGTCACGGATCCCCAGTACTGGGTTCCCGACTTTGAAGCGATCATCCGACGTGAACAGCTGGAAGAACTTGGGGCCAATCAGATTGAGGATGCCCAGGTGTTTGTTATTGTGAACCGCTACCAGGACACATTGACGGCCAACCTTCAAGGGCCTCTGGTGGTCGGGACGGCCTCACGACGCGGTATGCAGTTGGTCTTGGCCGAAAAGCGTTGGACCACGCGTCACGTCATCGTGGAACTCGAAGCCGCAAGCGCTGCGCGTACTGCATAACTGTTGCCTGATTGTTGGTGGTCCATCCGCCAACATCTTTCACCTCAGCACGAGAGCCAGGAAGGAACCGAATGCTCGTACTGTCTAGACATCGCGATGAAACCATCATGCTTGGTGACGACATTGAAGTCACCGTCGTCGATATCCGCGGCGACAAAGTCCGCTTGGGGATCCGGGCCCCGGAGGCGGTCACCGTCCACCGCAAGGAGATTTGGGAGGCCATCCGGCAGGAAAATGAGCGGGCGGCTTCCAGTGAAACCATCCCCCAGTTCGCCGGTGAGCAGTCAGCCCAACTGAGAATTGCTCCCGCGAGGGTCTCCAAGCGGAAGGTCTGATTCGAAGATCGGCCCAAAAGCGTCCGATAACACTAAAAGTCCGGAAAAGTCGGTCGAGAATTGAGGAAGCGCCTTGATTGGACCGATAGAACGACCAGTCGACGCGATGTGTTCGCGTCATTCCCGGCGGAGTCCGGGGAGCCGAGTCAAATTTACAGGGCAGGAAGCCGCGTCCGTTCAAGACCCCCGAAGGAATGGGGGCATTCTCTTTCGGAGCAATCATGTCCAGCATCAACACCAACGTCTCCTCAATGCTCGCCCGTCGGGTGCTCGGCCAACAGCAGTCGATGATGACCCAAACTCTCGAGCGTCTCTCCACCGGTGTGTCCATCAACCGTGGATCCGACAACCCCGCCGGCCTCATCGCCTCGGAAAGCCTCCGGGCCGAAAAAGCAGCCATCAACGCAGCCATCGGCAATGCCGAACGTGCTGAGCAAATGGTCAACATCGCCGAGGGTGGTCTTCAAGAGATCAACAACCTCTTGGTCGAACTTCAATCTTTGGTTGGTCAGTCCGCGAATGAAGCGGGTCTCTCCTCCGACGAACGTGCGGCCAATCAGCAGCAGATCGACTCGATCCTCACCACGATCGACAGTATCGCCAGCTCCACCGAGTTCAATGGCCAGAAGCTCCTCAACGGTGGCTTTGACTACACCTTCGACAGCAACTTCGATGATCAGACCTGGACCTACGCCAGTGTGAACAGCGCGAAGTTCTCGGGTTCTTCCGCCATCGACGTCAACATCTCGGTTCAAACTGCGGCCGAACAAGCCGAGCTCTACTTCGAGACCGGCGCGACCTTTGACGCGGACAGCGATGGTGACTCCACCGGTAACGAGTCCCGTACAGTTGAAATCAGCACCTCACAAGGTGTGCAGCAATTCACCTTCAACGAGGGTACGAGCCAAGATGACATCATTGCAGCTCTAAATTCCTACGGCGAGCAGCTTGGCTTCTCGGCCGCACAAGATGGTACTGATGCCAACTTCATTGCCATCACCAGCACCAACTACGGTTCTGATGAAAGCATTCGGGGTCGTGAAATTCAGTCGAACATTGGTTCGTTCACCACTGACGTTGGCGTGGGATCGGTCTCCGATGCCGCTGATACCGGCGTGGACTTGGGTGCATTGATCAACGGTGTGCAAGCCGTGACCAATGGCTTGAACGCTCGCGTCGCCACCGGAAACCTCGATCTTGAGTTGACCTTGGATGGCACTTCGGCCACCAATGCTGCCAGCCAAACCGACAGCTTCCAGATCACTGGTGGCGGTGCGACCTTTAACTTCTCTCCATCGGTTGACGATGCTGGCAAGACCGCCATTGGTATCAAGACCGTCGGTTCCCAG
>CALDQF010000061.1 GCA_937911845.1 uncultured Phycisphaera sp.
GGTCTTGGCCGCCGAACACCTTCAGCCTCTTCACCATGACCTCTGACCCCTCCATGAGCGACACCGATTCCAATCCCGGATCCACACCTCAAGATCCTGCAGTGATCACAGGAATGGCGTCTGAGGCCCCAGACCAGACCTTCTCCCTCTTGACGTTGGCTTCTGGACTCCCGGTTCAAGAAGGTCACCCTGTCCGCATACCCCAAAGCATCGTGGACAAATTGAGGATTCGGCATGGCCACCTTCTGGAAGCCGAAGTGCAGCAGCGGACCATCCGAAGTCGGCGGGGAAAGCGCCAACGCCGCGAAGTGACCAAAGTCCTCCAAGTGGAGCATCTTGATCCCGAAGTTCACCAAATCCGGCCTTCTTTCGAAGACCTGGTTCCCATCGATCCCGCTCCCCGACTCACGCTCGAGCATGAGGGAGGCCCCATCTCTTCGCGGATGATCGACCTTTTCTGCCCCATTGGCTTTGGCACCCGCGGCCTGATTGTGTCGCCGCCAAAAGCAGGAAAGACCACCCTGCTCCGTGACATCGCTACCAGCGTTTCCGTCAACCACCCACAGGTCCGCATCATTGCAGTGCTGATTGATGAGCGACCCGAGGAAGTGACCGAATTCACTCGGCATGTGCCAGGCGAGGTTTTGGCCAGTTCCAACGATATGGATCTGGAAACCCACACTGACCTCGCGCTCTTTGCCTATGCCAGAGCGCGGCGACTCCTTGAAGCAGGTGAAGACGTGTTGTTCTTGGTGGATTCACTGACTCGACTGGGCCGGGCTTTCAACAACGATCGCCGGTACGCCACTGGCGGACGAACCATGTCGGGCGGCATCGACACCATGGCCCTCGACTGGCCCAAACGAATCTTCGGTACCGCCCGAAATGTCGAAGGGACAGGATCTCTCACCATGCTGGCCACATGTTTGGTCGACACGGGTGGGCGGGGTGACCAAGTGATTTTCGAAGAGTTCAAGGGCACGGGCAACATGGAGTTGGTGCTCGACCGCAATGTCGCAGAGCAACGTCTCTTCCCGGCCATTGATTTGGCAGGATCAGGCACTCGAAAAGAGGACCTGCTGTTGTCTGAAGGGACCCACCAGACCATCACAGCCTTGCGGCGAAGATTGATCAACATGAAGCCTCCACAGCAGGTGGCTCAATTGCTGAAGGCCATGGAACGAGTACCTACCAACGAACTCCTCGTTCAGGGCGGTCGTCCATCGGATGCATCTCCATAAGATCAATCGAACATGGTGGGCCCATGTCAATACGTTCTGCAGCGGATGGAATTCCAGAAGAATGTGCCCTACCACCTTGGAAGATCGACCCCTCCCTTCTTATCGGGGAAGATATTTAGTAAAAAGGGCTCGTTTGACCTCGGTATACAAACCACCGTGGTTTACCGCACTTTTCACCTTCTCTTGATGAACCATGCGCGAGGCAATCGTGATCTCAACTGTTCACACATAAAGTCCAAACAAACAGCCCCTGCCAATTGGCAGGGGCTGCTGAAAAAATCAGAGTCGGCGTAACAATCCCAAAGGCGTAAATGCCTTGATCGCTGAGCCGGTTGTGATTCAGCCGCGACGACGGCGACCGAGTCCGGCGAGACCGAGCAGGGCCAGGGCG
>CALDQF010000062.1 GCA_937911845.1 uncultured Phycisphaera sp.
AACAGATCCATCTTTTCAGATTCAGGCAACGACGAGAATCTTTTGTTGAGACCGGCATGTTCGAAGAGTTCTGTGAGTGCGGACAAATGGACTTGGGAGTGTTGTCGGATATCCAATTTGGCAAGGTGGAGGCCAAAGGCTCGAGATCGGACAATGGCATCGGTTAGGGGGCGGGCGTTGGCAACTCGAGCCAGTCCAGCCGAGATCAGATCAGTTCGAATGGCGAGCAATTCATCCCGAAGTGCGATTGCCGAAACGGTCTGATCTTTCAGGCCATTGCGCAACGCCTCAATTCGGAGCCGAAGGGGTTCATGGCGACGTTGGTCTTTCCCATCGATCAGATCGATTGAGGCTTCCGGAAGATTGACCCGGCGTACCGAAGGACTGAGTTCACGGTGGAGTTCTTTGAGTTGCTCATCCCACAGTTCTCTGGCTGCGGCATGAAGGGCTTCAATGGTGCTTTGTGTGATTTGGTGGGTGACATTTGGGTTCCCATCGCGGTCGCCACCGATCCAGGACCGGTACTGCAGGATGGGGGGGAGTTCGGCAGCATTTGTAGCCAAACTTTGGGCCAAGTCCTGAGCTAATTCGGGGACGGTGCGCCAGATCGTGGTTGTGAGAAAATACAAGCCATTTTGAACTTCCTCGGGGACTTCAAGTCGACGAACTCTGAGATCATCGGTGGCAAGCAAAAGTTCGATCCGGTTGACCAAATGACGATGGAGTTCTTCCTCTTCCTCAGGGGTGAGGTTGCCTTGCCGAAGTTTGACCAAGGTGCTGGCCACTTCGAGTTGTTTGTCAAGAATGGTCCGGCGTCGAGCTTCTGTCGGGTGGGCGGTTAAGGTGGGCTCGATTTTCAATGTTCCAAGTGAGTCGTGGATCTCTGACTTGGATCGCCCTTTGTGTTCAAGTTCCAAGATCGCTGACCGCACCGACTCTGTCCTTGGAGACGCTTTGGTTGCGGATTTTGATCTTTCTCGATTGATTCGGATGATCTGCAACTGTTCCACTTTGTTGAGCAGATGGAACCGGGCGGTGATGAGGCGGACAATTTGGATCAGCTCTTCGATGGACATTTCCTGAATAGAACTTCCCATCGTTCGAAGTGCGGCGAGCTCGTTCGAAGAAGAATCTTGATGCTCAAGCTGCGATATTAAAGCTTGTGTTTTTCGCGCGGTCTCAGCAAACGGACCTTCAGAAGTGGCAATGTGGAACGCCTTCAAGAGGCGAGTCGTGTCGTTGTTGCATTGCGAATCCATCGTGGCAAATCCTACGGATCTTCCTCGTATTTTTCGGGAAGAAATTTGTCGGTGAACGAGAGTTTTGACCCCGGATGGGCACAAGGTGCAGCATGTGAAGGCCGCAAGTTGGATGATGAGTTACGCGAATACTTTCTTTGG
>CALDQF010000063.1 GCA_937911845.1 uncultured Phycisphaera sp.
CCCGAACTTCGCTTGCACGCCGGCCAGCAATTGACGATCCATGAAGGCATCAACATCAACGGCGACTTGATCCTGATGGCCGGTGGTTCACCATCGGCTGATCAGGGAGGACAGTTTGGTTTGATCGAAATCAATGCTGGGCTGAACGCTCTTGGAGATATCTTGATTGACGGTGTTGCCGAGGGGGGGGATCCCCTTGGGAACCCGTACCACAACGAAATTCGTATCAATACATCTGAGTGGATTGTGGCTGGAGGGAATCTGCACATCGCCGAAAATGTCTTCGGAGGGGACATGAATCTTGCTGCCGGACAAATTCAATTTGATGGCGAATCAATTCAGGGCGATTCTCTTCGAATGACTGCTCTCTTAGATGATGATTGGGATGAATCTCCAATCCTTTTCACCAATGAATTGGGAACGAACATCACTCTCTCTGAGAATTTCGAGCTCGCTATTGAATACGACGGCATTGGTCAATCAAGTGAAAATCCGACGGTTGGCGCATTCGGGAGCTTTTCATTAAGTGCAGAAAACATTGAATTGAATGAAGTCACATTCACCGCACTTGGAGACCTCACACTTCAGGCGGAAGAAAACCTCAAAGTACAGGATCTCAATGCTCTCGGAGACATAACTCTTCGAGGATCAGCATTGATGATCCAGTTAGAGAATGCTCGAACGGTAGATATGATTTCTGGTGGCGAATACGTCGTCGACGTCTCTACGGTCATCAAGGAAGGGGATGGCAACTTCCGATTTGCACCCACAACAGGTGTGCAGTTGAGCCAAGCTTTCCGGAACACCCTTTCATCGGACTTCCAAATTGGACAGCCGGATGTCAACTTCAATTCGGATGCTCTAGGCGGTGGAACCCGACGCCTTCTGGACGCGACTTCAGTCGAACTGCCCGCACAGTTGCTGCCTCCTGATGAGGACCAGTTGGCGGCCCAAACCGCACGAGCAGAGCGGGAACTTGGTATGGCTGAAAATCAAGCGTTCCAAGACGCCTTCAATATCTCGGTGCAGTCCAACTCACTTGGAGAACTTGGACGACGCTTGGGATTGGTGAGCTTGGACGCAAGCAATGTTGGGGGAGGTGACAACCGCCCCACCAGCATTTCTGAACTTCGACTTCGACCATCTGCGGCTCGTGCCGCGGTAGTCGCACATCAAGAACTGATGACCTCCGGTTCGGCCGAGGTCCTGCAAGCCGCCTGGGAGCGATTCACCGCTGACCGTGAGGCAATTGATCCCTCGGCCTTCCAAGTCTGGCTTGCTGAAGCTGACGAAGTTCTGGCACGCGAAGGCTGGGCCGCCCACGACCGCATGCGGGCCGCACTGCGTCTTTCTGGTCTGACCCCAAGCGAGGCTCGAGCTGCCGTACAGGCCGCAAACGCCAATTTGGGAGTTGCTGAGCTCTCAGAAGCCCTCCAGACGATCCTTGGCGGGGTGAAGGCTGAAGCGGCGACCGCGTCTGCCAACGTGGATCCAGAAGCTCCAGCCGCCTGACCGGAACCGCTTCTTTGGGTTCCCCCTTGCCAAAGGGCGGCATTTTGGCGACAATACTTGGCTCGCCTCTTGGAAAGAGGCTGTCCATTGATCACACGAGGTTATTGCATTGCCTAACAACGAGTCCACCAAGAAGCGCGTCCGCCAAACCGCCCGACGCACCGCACTGAACCGATGGCGCAAATTGCGTCTCAAAACCCAAACTCAAACCTTCGAGTCATCGCTCCGTGGAGACGATGTCGGCGAAGCCACGACCCAATTCCGCCGTCTATGTCGAGTTCTCGACAAGATGAGCCACACCCCCATCTTGCACCGCAACACTGCGGCACGTCGCAAGGCACGCATGCACGCCCGGCTCAAAGCCA
>CALDQF010000064.1 GCA_937911845.1 uncultured Phycisphaera sp.
TCCAGTGGCACGACCGGTTTGCCCAAGTGCATCGTGCAATCGGCGGGGGGCGTGCTGATCAACGAGCTCAAAGAGCATGTCTTGCATTGCTCATTAACGCCCGAAGACAACTTGTTCTACTTCACCACCTGTGGGTGGATGATGTGGAACTGGTTGGTGGCCGGGTTGGGTGCGGGCGCGTGCATCACGTTGTACGACGGGAACCCAATGTTTCCCGATCCAAACATCTTGTGGCGATCGGCCGAAGAAGCGGGCGTCACCGTGTTTGGCACCAGCGCGAAATACTTGGCGGCTCTGGAGCAAATGGATGCCGTTCCCAACACGGCAGCGGACACTTCCAAGATTCGTTTGATCTTGTCGACCGGTTCACCGTTGATCGACGAAAGCTTTGACTACTGCTACGAGAAGATTCGACATCCCGCATCGGAGATGAGCCTGGCGTCGATCTCGGGTGGGACCGACCTGAATGGCTGCTTCGTGGGCGGGGTGCCGTGGCGTCCGGTTGTTCGGGGGGAAATTCAGGGCCCCGGGCTGGGCATGGCGGTGCAGGTGTATGACCCGGATGGGCAAGCGGTTTTGAATGAGATGGGGGAGTTGGTGTGTGAACAGGCGTTCCCATCCATGCCCCTCGGCTTTTGGGGGGACGACGAGGGGCAATCCAAATACCGAAGCGCGTATTTCGAGAAGTTCCCGGGGGTGTGGCATCACGGCGACTTCATGATGTTCACCGAAGAAGGGGGCATTCGAATCACCGGCCGAAGCGATGCCACGTTGAATCCTGGCGGGGTTCGGATCGGCACGGCGGAGATCTACCGGGTGGTGGAAGCCATGGTCGAAGTGGTGGACTCCATCGTGATTGGTCGACCCATTGAAGGCGACGTCGAAGTGATGTTGTTTGTGCAGCTGGCCGAGGGCGTCTCGCTGGATGAAGCGCTGGTGAAGAAGATCCGTGGTCAAATTCGTGCGGGGTGTACACCCCGGCATGTGCCGGCCCAGGTGCACGCGGTGTCGGACATTCCGTACACCATCAGTGGCAAGAAGGTTGAGCTGGCCGTTCGGTGTGTGGTGCTGGGTGAAGAGGTAAAGAACAAAGACGCGTTGAAGAACCCTGAAGCGCTGGATGCTTATCGAGGATTTGAGTGAAGCATATTTGTATTGATTTTGAAGGTGTGGGCAAGTCTCGAAACTCGGAGGTCAGTCCTTTCCCCACCATGCTGGGGGCGCTGCTCCCGACAGAGAGAGGGCGTTCCCGATACCACGCTTGGTTCTTTGATGATGCATTTGCACCGATCTGCCGGTCGACATCTTGTGTTGGTCTCAGGGAAGTTCTTGATTTCCACACGCTCGCAAGACAATTGGTGCTTCTCGCCGAAGATCGTCGCTGTGGATTGGTCCACTACTCACCTCATGAGGCACGCATTCTGAAAGATCATCTTGGCCGCCGTGACTGGAATCGAATCCGACCAAAGTTGTTCAACATCAAACCTTTGGCGGTCAAGATTTTGAATAGAAGGGGTCGCAGCTCTGGCGATAAGACCTTAGAGGATGTGATGACATGTCTCCGTCCTCGTTGTGCTT
>CALDQF010000065.1 GCA_937911845.1 uncultured Phycisphaera sp.
TTTCAAAGTCGCCGCGGCGGGTGGCTTGACGTTGTACAAGACGGCCAATGCGGCCAAAACCGTTGATACCAATACGAGTGGTCATGGATGGACTCCGGGTCGGATAGAAGAAAAGATTGGGCGACCAGTGTAGCGAGGGGTCACCTGGATTCGTCAGTCCTTCTTCGGAAGCCAAGGAATGTCTTCGATCTGCAGTTCTCGATTCGCTCGCCTTGCCATGGCGAACAGCAGGTCAGACAGCCGGTTGACCCAAGCGACGACATTCGGGCTGACCGTCTCGGTATGCGCCAGTTCCACAACCTTCCGTTCTGCTCGTCGCGCGGCCGTTCTGGCCATGTGAAGCCTGGCGGCGAGTTCGGAGCCTCCGGGAAGTACAAAGGTGGTCATGGGGGCATTTCCCGATTCCACTTCGTCGATGAAATGCTCCATTTCGGCTACCGCGGCGTCGGGCAGACGAACGGTTTTTTCCTCGTGGGCGGTTCCCTCAGGGGTGGCCAGATCGGCACCAATGTCGAACAGGCGACTTTGGCACAGGTGCAAGATGGAATGCATCCGGACCAAGAAGCCATCGTCATCGGAGGGAATTGCGCTCATCGCCAAGCCAATGATGGCGTTGGTTTCGTCGACCGTGCCGTAGGCCGTCACTCGAGGATGATCTTTGGAAACGCGACCGCCACCAAAAAGTCCTGTGGAACCGTCATCACCAGATCGTGTGTAGAGCTTCATAATCTCCCAGTCTAGGTTGGACAGTTCTGAGAACAGGGGAATCTGCTTGCCAAAAACCGTTGGCGTTTCAGTGTAGGCGACTAATTGAGATTAGTTCTCAGTGCTACAATTCAAAAATGCACCAGCTTAAAAGTAAAGATTTGATTCGTGCTTTCACGGTGGTTGAGCTTTTGGTGGTCATTGCGGTCATTGGTATTTTGGCATCATTGCTTTTGCCCGCAATTCAGAAGGCCCGAAATACTGCCGACCGTACTGATGAAATGTCATCGGCCCGCCAATTGATGATTGCATGGGACTCTTACGCAGTCCAGTACAAAGAATCTGTGCTCCCCGGTTACAAAGTCGGTCTCCGAGCTTGGAATGAATCCGGCTACGAAATTGCAGAGGTCTCCAATGAAATTGCCGCTGCCCGTTATCCATGGCGGCTCGCTCCATTTTTGAATTATGACTTTCGCAGCCTGTATCGCGGGATCAACACCAAGTCTTTGGCGGAAATGCAGCAGATGGAGGATGGCTCCTATGCCTATGCCGTCTCCGTTTATCCCAGCCTCGGACTGAATACCACTTGGGTTGGTGGTGATCAAAATGAGTTGGGGTTCAGTCCAACGGCTCTGTCCAATTTCGGAAAATTCTACGTCCAGAAATTGGGTGATATTCGCAAGACTGGTGAACTTCTTGTCTTTGCTTCAGCCCGTGGCTCAGATCCCACGGATCCAAGTGCTTCTCCATTAGAGGGCTTCTTCAGGGTTCGCTCTCCTCGGTTTGCCTTTGGCCAAGATGAGCGTTGGACTGAGTCGATCGGTGCGAATACCCCTTCTTCCGAGACTGGTCACGTTCATTTCCGATACGGGAACGCTGCGGTCATTTCTTGTGCGGATGGTCATGTCGAAGCCCAAGGGCCGGATGCTCTGCGTGATATGCGACGTTGGGCCAACCGCGCTGATGCCGATGATTACGGTCTTTCTCCGCAGTAGATCCGTCAAAATCGGATAGGCTCAGTTTATGACTGATCCATCAACCTTTGACAAAGATTGGGAAGCCGTTCGCGGCGCAGTCGGATCTGTTTTGGTTGGACAAGATGATGTGGTCGAGGGGGTTTTGACCGCGTTGTTTGCGGGGGGCCATGTGCTCTTGGAGGGCGTGCCGGGTCTGGGTAAAACGCTTTTGGTTCGAACACTGGGCGCGGCCCTTGGTTTGGATTTTCGTCGCATCCAATTCACTCCTGATTTGATGCCTGCGGACGTCACGGGAACCACGGTGGTGGAAGAGACGGAGCAGGGGCGGTCTTTGGTGTTTCGCCGCGGCCCCGTATTTACTCAGTTGTTGCTGGCCGATGAAATCAATCGGGCCACGCCCAAAACCCAGTCAGCCATGTTGGAGGCCATGCAAGAACGATCGGTCACGGTTGGCGGAGTGACTCACATGTTGCCAGCGCCGTTTATGGTCATGGCCACCCAAAATCCTGTTGAGCAAGAAGGCACATATCCCTTGCCCGAGGCACAACTTGACAGATTCTTGTTCAAGTTGATCGTCCCCACCACGGGCCGTGAAGACCTGGTCGAAATTCTGCGTCGGACCACCGGAGCACCCCAGCCGGATCCAACTCCGGTTCTTGACGGTGATCGATTGTTGGCGCATCAACAGGCGGTACGTTCAGTAGAGGCCAGTGATGAGACGCACGACTACGCTGCCCGTTTGGTTCTGGCCACGCATCCAGGTCACGATATGGCTTCCCCCGAAGCCGAACGCTGGTTGCGATTTGGAGCCTCCCCTCGGGCGGCACAAGCTTTGCTGCTGGCCGGAAAAGTGCGGGCTCTGCGTGACGGCCGGACGGTGGTTCGGGCCGAAGATCTGGTGCCGGCGGCATTACCGGCTTTACGGCACCGACTTCACCGGGGGTTCGAAGCGGAAGCAGAGGGAGTTGACACCGACCAAGTGGTGAAGGCCGTGCTGGAGACCGTCCCGCAGCATTCCGTCAGCCCTTGAACGGCTGCCGTACACTCTGCAGCAGCAGGAGTTTGTTTGATGCCTCTGACCTCATTTATTGCCTGTCAAGTTTTCGCGATTGCTGACGTTCCCGGACGCCGTGAAGAGTTGCCACCTCCACCATTGTCTCAAGCCTTCGTCAGTTTAATTTTTGACGGTGGGTTCATGAACAACACCGATGTTGGACAGTTTGGGAACCTCTCCAAGCGAACCGCGGGTTTGGAAGTCCTCGCCGAAGGCCGACTCACCCGAAACCTGCATTGGGACCTCCGTCTTGAGCAGCGCTTTGATGAGTACGACTTCTCGGGTACAGGTGTGCTGGATGGAGGCAATCCCAACGACCCGGCCGGCGATGATTTTGACACCAGTGATCAGCCATGGCGCAATGTGTACACCACGACCTTCGCCTTGGAGTTCTCACGGAAGCAAGGTGCCAACACCACCTTTGGCGGTATTGGCATGCAAGCAGCTCGTCAGCGTTCCGCCGACTATGGGGATGGCCGCGCCTTCTCAGGCCACTGGGGTATCACCACCCGATACAGCGATGATCTGGCGTTTGGTTGGGGACTCTCCATTCGTGAACAAATCGATGGCCCCACCCAGTTCATTCCGGTCTTGGCTTTGGATTGGGCTCTGACCAACGATCTTTCGGTTGAGGGCTGGTTTGGTCCCTGGGAGATTCGTGAGCCTCGCATCGACATCGTCTGGGAAGCATTCTCAGACTGGGATCTTTTTGCGGGCTTCGGTTACCGAAGAGACCGATTTCGACTCGATGATTTTTCTGGTATCGACATTGACGTTGATGGTGACATCGACGACGAAACCATTGAAGAGTGGTATCAAGGTGTCGGGCAAGACAGTGCGTTCCCCATTTGGGTGGGCGCTCGATACGTGCCAGACCTGTACCAGTCGTTTGAAGTCCGAGTAGGCCAGGATATCCAAGGCGAGTTGCAGCTTCGGGACCGAAATGGCTCGTCCCTGTTGAACAGCGATTACGACGGTTCCCTCGCGGTCTCCCTTCGTTGGCAACTTCGTTACTGATTCGAGCCGGCGCTTCTTGAAGATGGAACCCGTTCGGGATTCCACGCCCCCCAATTGAGTTTGAGCCTTGGGTCATTGAGCCCGAAAGCGTCAGCCGGTCCCGGTACGGCGATGGGGCCGCCGCCTTCGTGGGTTCTGCGGATCGAGAGCGAACTTGGGGGCGATTGGCACTCCAATCTGACTTGCCATCGATCTTGCCAGACGCGTCGGTGGATGGTCACTCCGACCACGTTCGGCATCGGCCCGTTGGCAGACACCATGACACCTTGATCATCCAACTGGAACCACAACGTATCGCGTTGGAGAGGTAATTCTGGTTCAGTGACGCAAGTGACGAAAATTTCTGGTGTCTCGTTGTGCACGCGGCATTCAGCGGCAAATGGCAACCCGGAAGATTGCACGCCAAAAAGTCTTGGGGCAGGTCGTGGGGGATCGAACCGGTACGCCGGAGGCGTGATTTGCCCGATCGCATTGGGGAACTGAACGGTGCGAACCCCGGCGCTGGCGCGGATCGTGGTTTGCGTGCCTCCGAGTCCAATGGGCAGGGGGAGTTCGAAGTGACAGCGTCGAGGAATCTCGAGCCGTTCTGGAAGTCCGTCGATTTCGATCAGGCGATTTTCCCACCCACCATGCCAGCCGGCCAAACGTGGGAGGCCATCTCGACCAACAGTGGTCCAGCAGCCCAAAGGGATCCAGGCGTCGAGGGCGTCCAAGGCGATCTGAGACACTTGATCCACGTTCGCCGGCGCAAGCAGTTTGGGCAACAGCGGAGAGCCATCCATCCACGCGGCGCGGACGCGACCGCTTGTGTCCCGCACCGCATTCGTCAACGCGCTGCGGAGGCTGGCCGCGATTCCGGGATCTTCTCCGGCCACCAAAGCCAGGGCGGCCCGCCAACGGGCCGCCAAAGCTTGGGCGGCCTGCTTGGCTTCCGGTGTCCAGTTTGTAGGCAATTGGGCTGTGGTGTCGGCTTGG
>CALDQF010000066.1 GCA_937911845.1 uncultured Phycisphaera sp.
ATCCCCTGCTTGTCGAGCTCCTCCCCGCACGAGAAGAGGTCGGGGCTGGAGAGACCATACCTGTGGTCGTCAAGGCACCATCGTCTGGTCAACTTGTCCTCACCGTGGAGTCCGACAAAGTCGACTGGTCACAGAGCGTGCCCATGTCGGGAACCGAAACCACCGTTGACATCCCGGTTCCAGAGCATGCGCGTGGCAGCGTCCACCTGTTGGCGGCACTGATTCGACCCCTCGATCAAAATGCAGACAGTTGGACACCCCGCAGAGCCAAAGGCCATGTTCGAATTCCCGTTCGAACCAAACCACCCCTCGAACCAGAATTTGCCGTCCCCAACAACATCGAACCAGAACAGGAAGTCACGGTCAAGATTGACTGCCCCAACGCACCGGCAGGCACCAAGCTGCATGTCTGGGCCATCGACGAAGGTATCGTCCGGCTGTCCGGAAGCGAGGTTCCAAATCCCTCGCGATTCTTCCATGCCCCGCGACGATTGGGCGTCCGCACCGCTGACCAGTACGACCAGCTTCTTCCCGATCACGATCGTGGTGAGCAAACACTTCGCATCGGTTCCGATCTCGAGGGAAATTCAAGCCGACGACGGAGCCCGGTGTCAATCGATCGGAAGTCAATCGTGTTGTGGCGTGAGATGGTCACACTTGGCGAGGACGGAAGTGCCTCGATGACATTCACCATGCCACGGCTGAACGGCGCGTTGCGGTTCCGAACCGTAGTGGTTCATGACGACTTGTACGGGGCGACTGAAGAATCGGTCCCCGTGGTGGCTCCCGTTGGCATCGATACCACGTGGCCTCGGGCCGTTGCACCCGGAGACGAGTTCCGCGTGCCCCTCCGGATCCACAACCGCACCGAAGTGGCCCAAGACATCACTTGGACCTTCAACGGCGGTGAAGGATTGAGCCCGGCGGTGCGTTCGGGGGTGGTGACCGTTGAGGCTGGGGCAACCGAGCGGCGATCGTTACCGGTGATCGCCAACACATCTGGGGTACAACGCGGCACCCTGGTGGTGAAGAGCGGCGGATTAGGATCGGCCACCGACTGGACCACCACGGTGCGTCCGGCGACCGGCCTGCATCTTGTGGATCAAACCATCCGAGTGTCGGCCGATGAACCAGCCACGATCACGATGGATGAGACCTTCTTTTCCGAGGGCTTGCGGGTGCACGTTGAAGCAGGTGGACCTCCCACCTTGTCACTTCGATCATCCCTCGAGCGGATGTTGAGATACCCCTATGGCTGCATCGAACAGACTTCTTCAATTTTGGGTTCCACGCTTCTGTTGCCACAATTGGCCGCGACCCAAGGGCGGGATGAGCAGGTCGGAGTAGATCGACTGGTGCAAGCCGGCATCAGTCGAATGCAGAGGATGCAGACCACTTCTGGCGCGTTCGCCTATTGGCATGGTGGGCGGAATGATCACATCTATG
>CALDQF010000067.1 GCA_937911845.1 uncultured Phycisphaera sp.
CGTCGTTTTTGCAGACTACGACGTGGTTCCCGCAGAGTTGATTTACACCGATCGATTCGGAGCTTCGACGACGGCCTACCTCACCACGCAAGACAATGGCTTGGGAGAAGACGGTCAAATTCAAAAAGCCACCGCGGTACTTCCTTTTGGGTTTGTCTACCAATCCGTATCTGGCGGATGGTCGGGCGCTGTCAACGTGCAGTTGAATGCTCCCAATGAACCATTTATCGCCGTTGATTATCTCGAAATTGCCATTGAACCCTTGGTGCTGCCAGAAGGGTGTTGTTGTTGGCTTGATGAAAACGGCATGCAAAATCAGAGTGTGATGCAAGAAGAGCACTGCCTTGATTTGGGCGGAACCTACGCCGGGGATGGTATTTCATGTGAAGATTTCTTGTGTCAACCAGTGACTGGGGCATGTTGCTTCTTGAAAGACTTTGGCGTGATGTGGTGTCATAACAACTACACCGCATCCGATTGTGCTTCATTGCCACTTTCGACGTTCTACCCAGGGCAGACTTGTGGTGACATTCCATGCCCTATGGATCCAATCCTTGGAGCTTGCTGTTATGAGGATCCCGATCTGGGTTGGAACTGTGTGGAAACCGAAGAGGTTCAATGTCTCGAGTCGTTTGGTGGAACTTGGTATGTGGGTCAGCCGTGTTCTTGGATCCAGTGTCCTTCAGCACCGCTTACCGGGGCCTGCTGCTTTTTTGATCCACAAGTAGGAGCCCTGACCTGTTTGGACAACGTCGATGAATTCAAGTGTCTCGAGGTTTACAGCGGCACGTGGTACCCAGGCCAAACCTGCAGTGATATTTCTGAAAAATGCATGGATCCTCGTGGTGCCTGTTGTTTTCAAAATCCTGATACTGGGTCTTACGACTGTCTGGATGGCGTAACAGCATTTCAGTGCGAGGTGTATTACAGCGGCACTTGGACAGCCGGCGCAACTTGTTCCGAAGTCGATTGCTGTCCGAAGCTTGGAGCATGTTGCGTCAAAGGGGTTTGTGTGCCTACGACTGTTGAAGGCTGTGGCCTTGCGGAAGGAGTCTGGTCTGGTGCAGGCGTCTTGTGTGACCAAGTCACATGTGCAGAGCCGTGTGTCTTCGATGTCACAGGAGATGGTTTGGTCAACTTCAGCGACCTGATCGCCATCATCAACAACTGGGGACTGGTGTGCCCGTAACTTTCG
>CALDQF010000068.1 GCA_937911845.1 uncultured Phycisphaera sp.
TATTCATATCTAGAATTTCTTTGTCAGTAAAAAATTCTTCAAAATCTTTTTCACCCGAGGTATCTGACTTAAAAAAATAACATGGCCAATATTTAGACTTAATTAATTCGGCAGACTTATCTCTTGCTTCTTGCTCAGTTGCACAATGATAAGGCTCAAAACCAAAATATTTAATATATCGCTCTGCGATGTCTGAAAAAGAAGTTAAGTAAAGTTGCTCACTCAATTTTGGAAAGAAAATATCTCTATTTTTACCAAGAAGGCATGATAACAAACAGAGTTCTCCAGATTCGTCTTGAAGCGGCTTGTGGTGATCGGTCACCAATAGAGTGAGTCCCAACTCTTCGGCTCGGGTGGCCGCTTCCAAAGCCGTGATTCCACAGTCCACGCTCACCACCATGCGGTCGCCTGCCTCAGCAATTTCCTCGAGTTTGGCCACCGAGATCCCGTACCCCTCGGTCATCCGATCTGGAACGTGGATCTGGACCGAGGCTTCCGGCCGGAGTTGCCGGAGCATTCGGGTCAAGATGGTGGACCCGGTGATTCCGTCGGCGTCGTAATCTCCGTGGATCCAAAGGGTGCGTCCCTCCTCGTTGTCCAACTCCGTAAGAATGGCTTGGGCCACTTCGATGATGTTGGGCAGCAAATCTGGATCGTGCACCCCGGTCAGGGGGGCCTGAAGAAACTGGTCCGCGGACGATCGATCTTGGATTCCCCGCTGGGCGAGCAATCGACCCACCAAAGTTGGCCCATCCCAACCGTCTGGCATCCCTGATGCACTCGGCTCAATCCAGCGACATCGAAGCCCGCGACCCATGACTCGAGAGTATCCGGGATTGAAAGTCAGGAAACACTGAAGTCGTCGCAGAATCAAGTCGAACTGACAATAGACGTCAGACTAGGATGTTCAAATCGCCAATGAGCAGTCGATTCCACGCCATACTCCTGTTTGGATACCCCGGTGCCGGCAAAGGCACTCAAGGCGATCGATTGGGCTCGCGGAAGGGCTTCTTCCATCTGGCCACGGGTGATGTCTTTCGCTCGTTGGACCCCGATTCTGAACATGGTCGTGAGTTCCAGTACTACGCCGCCAAGGGTCTGCTGGTCCCCGACAGCCTGACCATGGCCATCTTCCGAAGTTACCTGTACAACCAAATCGCCGCCGAACGCTACCAACCCGAAAAAGAGATGTTGCTGCTTGATGGCATCCCCCGATCGGTCGAGCAAGCTCGCATTCTGCAGGATCTGGTGGAAGTCTCCGCGTTGCTGCACCTCAAAGCCAGCGACCTCGACGTGCTTGCCGATCGAATTGTGAAGCGGGCGGTCGAATCCAAGCGTGAAGACGACGCGGACACCGAAGTGATCCACCGCCGATTCCGGGTGTACGAAGAACAGTCCATGCCGGTGTTGGCCTGCTACGACAGCACCAAAATCCATGAACTTGATGCTCTGCTTCCGATGGACGAAGTCACCGATCGGATCAATGGCATTGTCGACCCGATTCGCTACCGCATTTTCCCCATGCACTGAAGCATGAAGGTGTCTGGTGCGTGGTCGGTTAGACCAAGTACAGCAGTGGGAACAGGAAAATCCAGATCAGGTCGACGACGTGCCAGTACAGACCGCCCAAATCCACAGGGGTGAAGTACTTCGCGCTGAAGTCACCACGCATACCACGCAGGAAAAGCCATGCGATCACGATCATGCCAATGATGACGTGGGCCCCGTGCAATCCGGTCATGGTGTAGTAGATACCAAAATAGATGTGAGCGTTTGCGGGTCTCTCGGGATCAATTCTTGGATTGGGATGGTGATGCGCGTGGCCTTCATCGGAATGGTGCTCATCATGTGCATGATGACCTTCATCGGAATGGTGCTCATCGTGTGCATGGTGGCCTTCATCGGAATGGTGCTCATCGTGTGACTTGTTGCTCTGCTGGTCGAACTGATCCGCATCCAATAACGCCAGACCCCCCAATGAAAGTCCGCTCGGACCAGAAGGAGCTTCGGCGACTGCCGACAAGTTCTCAGGTTGAGGTTCTGGAAGACTGAATCGGGTATCTATTAATGGATCGTCGTCGTATTCCACCACTTCCATCGCAGACAAATCGTGAGTAACCCCATCAATTTCTTGGTAAAGCGCGGTTCCCCAGTAGATGTTGTCTTTGAATTTGCTGGTGTACTCGATGTACTTGATGCCCAAGAAGCCCACGCCGCCGAACAAAGTGATGAAGAGCAAAAAGTTCATCAATTTGATTTGGCCACGCTGAGCCGCCGTGACCGCCCAAGCCATAGTGAACGATGATGAAATCAATACTGTGGTGTTGATCGCACCCAACTTCCAATCCAAAAACTTAGCCCCGTATTCAAAGAGTTCGGGATGGTTTGATCGGTACACCGCGTAGGCACAAAAAAGACCTGCGAAAAGAAGGAATTCTGTTGCTAAAAAAAGCCACATCCCCAATTTTCCAGCCTCGAATTGCTGGTTTGAATCATTCCAGTGGTGTCCGAGCCAAGGCTCGTCGGCGTGGTCATCGTGGTGGTCAATGGCGCTCATGCATGGCTCCTCGCGGGCAGATGAACCACAAAGTATACGGCAGCTGGGGGCAAAAACCGCGTCCTCATTGGGGCCCGGGATGATTCAGCGCACTGGCGAACATAGATGCGAAACTTGAATGCCTCGGCGCCCACCCCAACGCTTGCAATCGGCTCGAATCGGCCATGACGGAATCGGCATCACCGGGTCGTCGATCGCCCAAAATGACCGGTATGGGGTGGTTGGAGGCTTGCCGAGCGGCCTCCACGGCTTCTTGGACGCTGGTGCCTTTTCCCGTCCCGACGTGATATCGGCAGAGTTGACCCGGCTCCAGACGATCACCCACGACCGCATGGGCCGCCACCACGTCATCCACGTGGATGTAATCCCGAACACATGTTCCATCGGGGGTGGGGTAATCCGTCCCAAAAATGGTGAAGTGCTCCCGCCGCCCCTGCACCACATCGAGAAGAACTTGGCTGAGGCGAACGTCATGGCCTGAACCCGCGATGGGCTCACCAAAAGGTCCCGCCCCCGCCCCACAGACATTGAAGTACCTCAAGATTGCGGCCGAAAATGGTGCGCCAGCCATAGCTGCCGCGGAGACTGTTTCTTCGAGCAGACGCTCACAAGCGGCCTTGGTGGAGCCATAAGGGCTCATGGGGCAGATGGGGTCATCCTCGCGGACAAAGGCGGTACCGGAATCACCCAGGACCGCGCACGTGGAAGAGAACACAAACTTGGGCACGCCGGCTCGGCGCACCGCCGAAAGCAACCGAGTGGTGGTGCCCACGTTGTTCTCCCAAGTCGGAATGGGCTCACGCACCGAAGCGCTAACATGCACATCCGCGGCAAAATGCTGGACGCAGTCGAAAGATTCGTCTCGCAGAAGGGCGAATACGGCCTCCTCATCCCCGGCATCAAGTGCATGGAAGGGCACGCCCAAATGCTCGGGGGCGTCGGGGCGGCCGGCCCGGAAATCATCTAGCCCATGCACTTCGTGTCCTTGCGTCTTGAGTCCCGCAACGGCGTGCGATCCGATGTAGCCCGCAGCCCCTGTGATCAAAATTCGCATACCGATGTATCGGACCGCCGATAGGCTCCACGCCATGAACCATCCGGTCAAACTTCGATGGACCCGGTTGCGTCCGGACGCCTCGCTTCCTCAGCCTGCCACCGCCCAAGCGGCAGGACTGGATCTCAGTGCAGCCATGGATTCGGCCGTTCGTCTTGAGCCTGGAGCCA
>CALDQF010000069.1 GCA_937911845.1 uncultured Phycisphaera sp.
TCAGCTGCCTTGCTCCGCACGGAAGTCAGGAGCCGCCCGTCCAAGTTCCTCCTGCAAGCAACGAATTACCTGCCGGTCCGATTCGAGGCAGAGAACCCTTCGGGCGACCCGCTCGCAGTCTGCCATTCGAACACTCCTGACAACCCGGCGGATGTCTGGGATTCGAGATGGCGTCAGGGAGAGTGTACGCAGACCGAGACCCAGGAGCAACATGGTCAGACAGGGGTCTGAGGCGGCTTCTCCGCAGAGGGAGCAGTCAATCCCATGGTGGCGGGCCGCACTGGCAACATCTTTCACCATTCTGAGTACGGCAGGATGTGCCGAGGAATACAGGCTGGCCACAGAGTCATTGCCTCGGTCGACCGCCAAGACGTACTGGGTCAGGTCGTTGGTACCGATGGAAAAGAAATCCACCTCCCGAGCGAAGCTAGAGGCCATCAGGGCCGCGCTGGGCACTTCAATCATCATGCCGACTGGCAGGTCACGGCTGTGAGGAAGACCTTCTTCGAGCAGTTCTTCTCGGACATCTTCAAGTGCCATCCGAGCCTGCCGAAGTTCGGAGTGCACCCCGATCAATGGGAACATCACGCGGACCGGGCCTTCGGCCGCCACTCGAAGGATGGCGCGAAGTTGGATTCGGAACATTTGCATATTCCGCAGGCAGTAGCGAATGCTTCGGAGACCGAGCATCGGATTGGGTTCGGGATCTGGCCCCGCCAAGCCAACCTTGTCCGCGCCCAAGTCGAACGTGCGAATAGTGAGCGTTCGACCGCCCAAATCATTGAGGGCCTTGCGATACTGCTGCAAATGCTCTTCTTCTGTCGGAGCGCGAGATGCCGTGAGGTACAGGTATTCCGTTCGGAAGAGGCCGACACCATCTCCGCCAACTTCCAACAGTCCCGAAATCTCACGGGCCAATTCAATATTGCCCTGAATAGAAATCTCGACGCCGTCGGCGGTGACCGCCGGCTCATGCGCATGATCCAGTGCCTCCGCGATCCGAGCCGCACGCCGGCTGGCCATCTCTCTCAGTTGTGCAAGTTCATCATCCAGAGGCCGAACCAACAGGCGTCCAGCGTCACCATCCACAACCACGGTGGAATGCTCTTTGACGTGGCGAGTTGACCCTCTGCAGCCAGCAATGACGGGGATGCCAAGGGCGCTGGCCATGATCGAAACGTGACTCGTTCGCCCCCCCGTTTCCATAACGAGGGCTTTGACGAAGGTGGTGTCTAGACCTGCAGCTTGGGCTGGCGTGAGCCGAGCAGCGATCAGGATGACTGGTCGATCAATACTCTGAATTCGATCCTCACCGAGGGCCCCGAGCCTTCGGAGCAATCTTCGTTCCAGGTCAAGAAGGTCGTCTGCCTTTTCGCGAAATATCGGATCGTTCAGTGCTTGAAAACGGCGAGACAAGTCAAGGATCGATTCTGCGGTCGCGTGAGCGGCGTCATCCAAGTTGTCTCGGATGCGATTCAGAATGGCCCCACGCAAAGCCGGGTCTCGGAGGAGGCCCAGATGGAACGCAAAGATCTCGGCGGCTTCGGCACCCAAGTCAACTTTGACCCGGTCACGATCCTGTTCGAGTTCGCTGGCAACATGCTCGAGTGCATCCTGAACTCTGAGGCATTCACCATCAACCTGCTGGTCCTCGATCGGCTGTCGTTCCACACCCTCCCGGAGATCGCGGACCACCATGGCCTCACCAACAGCGAGACCTGGGGCCACCGGAATGGCTGGAAGTTGCAGCATCCCAGAATCTTAGTCGGTTGAGAGCTCAGGCCGGGAATTGTCGAACAGAAGCAAGAGCGCGGGGAGCACTACGAGAATCAGGACCGTGGCACTGATCAATCCAAACGAGATGGAAATGGCCATCGGAATGAGGAACTTGGCCTGAAAGGATTGCTCCAGCATGAGGGGAAGAAGGCCAAGCACGGTGGTGAGCGTGGTTAACAAAATTGGCCGCAACCGGCGGCGCCCAGCCGCCATCAACGCTTCAATGGTCTCGACGCCTTCCGCTTTCTTGCGGTTGAAAAATTCAACCAACACAAGCGAGTCGTTCACCACAATGCCGGAAAGGGCAATGAATCCAACGAGGCTCAAGAACGTGAGGTTGTACCCGGTAAAGAGGTGACCCAAAACCACGCCAATGATGCCAAAAGGGATACTTGCAAGGACGGCGATGGGCTGGCGCATTGAAGCAAACAGGAGGCAAAGAATCATGTAGATGCCAATGGTCGCGGCCAGAAAGCCGATGGGAAGAGAGGCGAAAGCCCGAGAAAGTTGCCTCTGCCGGCCGCCTTCATCAATGATCACACCGGGGAATTCGGATTGCACCCGCTCAAGACCCGGGCGAATCGCCTGCATGGCAGTTTCTGGGGATAGTTCAGGACGACAGTCGGCCACAACACTGGTGGTTCTCCGACGATCAACTCGGCGGATGGATGCGGGGGCGGTTGCCTCACGCAAGGACGCCACTTCAGCGAGTGGAACAGGAATGCCGGACGCAGAGAGGATCCACGACTGCTCCATCGCGGCGGTGGAGCGGCGTGTCTGGTTGTCCAGTCGCACCCGGAGGTCAACTTCTTCACCGTCCAAGGCGAAGCGGTGCGCCACCGATCCCAAGAGCGCCGTTCTGACCTGCTGGCCAATAGAAGACTCGGAGAGGCCAAGGGTGACCGAGGAAGGCTTGGCTTCAACTCGGAGTTCACGTCGCTCCCCTGGGTCATCATCACCAATGTCCACCACGCCATCAACGCCGGCCAAGACCGCTTTCAGTGCGTCGACCGCCGCTTGACGGCGTGTGTCATCTTCAGAAGCCACTTCGATGGTGATCGCTCGGCCAGCCGGTCCACCCTGAATCTCTGTAAAGACAAGACGCTCCGCTTGGGGGACTGGTCCGATGCGGTCTCGAATGTCGGCGGTGACCGTCTTGGACTCGCGCACACGAGATTCAATGGGAAGAAGTTCAATAAAGACTTGTCCGAGGTGGGATCCAGTGCCGGCAAGCGTCATGCCGCTGGTGTCATCAACAGACGCCTGGGCACCACTGAGTCCAGAGACACCTTTAACTTCGGGCATGGACCGGGCTGCACTTTCAATGCGCTGCACAACTTTTTCGGTCTCACTGACCGGTGTCCCCACGGGCATGCGAAGTTCAGCAATCACGGTTTCGCTGTCACTGGTGGGAAGAAATTCGAAGGGAGGCTTCCCAGCTGCCACCAAACCAAGGCAAAAAATGCTGGTGCTGATGGCGATCGAGACCGTCAACGCCGGGCGACGCAGAGCACGCCGAAGAAGCCAGGCGTGTCCGTCCTGCAGGGTCGGAAGCAGACGGTTGTCTCGGAAAGCAGACCACCCTCGCTTGACCCGCTTTGGACGAGCAGCCAAGGAGTGTTTCATATGAATGGGCAAAATAAGGAGGCTTTCAACCAAACTGGTGATCAAGGCACACGCCACCACCGCAGGCAACGCTCCCATCAAGTCCCCAATCTGACCGCGAATAAACGAAAGGGGAAGAAAGGCCACTATCGACGTGGCGATGGTGGCAGTAACCGGCCAAAAAACCTGCTTGGTCCCCAGAATGGCGGCCGTCTCCGGGTCATGCCCGGCTTCGCCATACGACTCAATATTTTCCGAAACCACGATCGCGTCATCAACCAGCAGGCCAATGACAATGATGAGGCCAAACATGGTCAGCAGATTCAGGGTGGTCCCGGTGAGGGCCATGAAAGTGAGCGTCCCACAAAGCGCGAGTGACAGACCAACAAAGACCCACCAAGCGGTTCTCCACGACAACGCAAGAAGAAGCAAAACAAAGACCAAGACACCGCCCATGGCGGCGTTCCGTGCGAGGAGATCAATACGACCCTCGATAAAGCGGGCCAGATCACTGCTGATGGAAAGATCTATCTGGGCGGGAAGCACACCTGGCGCCGTGTAGCCGGTTTCGTAGGCCCTTTGGGCATCGCTGCGAAAATCCATTTTTCCGTCCGAAGAGGCGTACACACTGGCGGCAAAGCGTTCGAACCATCCCCACGCCAGCCGAGGTTGATCGCGATCGGCGGCATCGCGTCGACCGGCCGCATAGGCACGAACCATTCGCGCAATGTCCACAGCATCCTGATCACCGGTTTTGTAGACCGTGATGGTTCCCGTGGCTCCGGAACCGGCCACCCCGGCGTAGCGGGACCGAATGGGCGTGTCGTCGAATGTGGCATCAACAGATGCGAGGTCGGAAAGCGGCCAACTGCCTCCAGGACCAGAGATCCTGATGTCGGAGATGGCTTCAACAGATTCCTCACGACCGACACCTCGGAACGTCGTGATGCGGTCAGCGCCCAGCACCGTACCTGCCGGACCGTCATCCATTGCCGCCCCAATTTGGCCTGCTATTTCTGGAAGCGATCTCCCAACCTGCACGCTGGCCAAAGGATCGAATTCGACGGAAATTTCATCGTCGCGAATGCCCGTCAGGACCAGCCGGCCCATCCCAGGCATTCCGCGGAGGTCACGTTCGATGTCTTTGAGAACGCGTTTGCGGACGATCTCATCGGCTTCGCCGAAGGCATTGAGCATGATGACTGGGAGCACCGGCTCAAACTCGGTAACAGTGAGACGTTCCACTTCCGCCGGGATGTCAGGAATGGCATCGACCGCCCGCTGAACCTCGTCTACTGCCTTGTCGACATCACTCACACTTTCTCGGAATTCCACCATGATGGTGGCGGTCTCTTCGAGCACGGAAGCCGTAACTCGGTCCACCTCATCGAGTTCAATAAGAGCGTCTTCTACCCGGCGGACCACGCCCTCTTCGAGATCTTCAGGGGCAGCCCCCGGCCAGATGGCGGTCACGGAAGCCGATTCAGGACTGGATTCAGGGAAGAACTCGCGCGTCAACGTCGTGGCCGAGTAGAGGCCAGTCAAGAGGAGTACCCAAGCGAGCAGGTTCGAGCCCGTGGGACGCTTCAGAACCAATTCAACCAGGCTCACTTCGCGCCCTCAAGCACACGGAGAGCATCCACACGAAGGCCATCTGGCAGTCGCCGTCCGGCCCGCCGAATCACATCGGTTCCCGCGGGTGGCCCCACGCGGAGAACGGCCCATTCGCGATCGGACAACCCTGTCTCTGGCAGCGGGCCTTCGAAGGTCCAGGCGATTTGCACCGGTACAGTTTGAAGCCGACCTTGCGCGTCCAACGTTTGCAGAGATTCGCCCAGAAGAGCGCTGCGGGGCGCTACCACGGCGGATGTTGGCGCGCCCGCGGAAACGGTGGCTTCAACAAAAACACCCGGAAGAAGCATTTGATCTGCTTTGGATTCAACCCACGCTTGGAAGGTGCGGCCACTCGGATCGGCGGCCGGAGCGATGCGGTCGATGGACACGTCGCGTCGTGTCGCAGTGCCCGTCCGTCGCAGGCTTACGTTGTCCCCAACGGTCACGGTGCCGAACATGGATGCTGGAATTGTCAATTCCAACTCAACATCATCCTGTCCGGTGACAGAGGCAATGATCTGTCCCGGTGCAACCCTCTCTCCAAGTTGCACGTCAAACCCGTCGAGTTGCCCTTGTAGTGCGGAGGTGATCTCGCAACGATCGCGTTGGTCTTGGGCCTCCGCTTGTGCTGCCAAAGCAGAAGCTTTTTGAGCTTGAAGTACGGCCCGTCGGGTCTCGATACGACGCACGGCAAGATCCAGCTGAGTCAAGGCATCTTCGGCCTGAAGACGTGCCGCTTCGGCCTGATCGAAAGCGCTGGATCCGGCAGCGCCAGAATCGACTGCCCTGCGCAGTCGATCCGATTCTCGGGTCGACACTTCCAGCTGCGAAGCCAATCCAGGGCGCCGATCGCGAAGTCCGCTTGATTCCTCATCAAGGTCGCTTACAGCAGCTTCGGCGGATTGCACGGCGGCCTTCGCGGCGGCCAAGCGAGCATCGAACGGAGCCGAATCAATACGAATGAGAGTTTGCCCATCTTGAACGGAGTCACCGTTGTCGAGGTCAGCCCGCCAAACCACAGGGCCAGCCACTTCGGCGCTCTGCTCGATTCGATACAACGGTCGGACGCGACCAAAGGCCGATGATTGACGAGGAATGAGAACTTCCGAGAGCGTGAACACCTCCAAGGCGACCGGAGGAACTTCAACGATGGCTTCCGAAGGGTCTGGGGCGGACCTGACCAGGATGAAGAATGAGCCCGGACCGGCGATCAAGACCGCCAGAACGATCGCAAATCGAGCCAACTTTCGGACAAACGGTACTTGTGGGGGCGAATCGTGCATGGTGAAGTGCAATATCATAGACCTCATCCAAACCCCCCATTCAAGGTGAGGCCCAATGTCTGAAATTGACGATTCCGCAGTCCAGAAAGTTGCCAGTTTGGCCAGGTTGCACCTTGAGCCCGAAGAGCGAGAGACCGTTCGGGAAGACCTTGTCCGAGTCCTAGCTCATGTCCAGTCCCTCGCTTCGGTTGATGTGGAAGAGGTCGAGCCACTCAACAACCCCCACGAACTCAGCAACGCACTTCGGCAAGACACGATCTCATCCCCCCTGCCGACCGAGGAGGTCCTCAATCTTGCGCCGGCGACACACGATGCTTGGATCGCGGTGCCCAAAGTATTGGGAGAAGGCTCATGAAGACCGCCCGAGATATTGCCAAACACGTGAACTCGGGAGGATCCGCAGTTGAAATCGTCAAGGATGCTTTGGACCGCATCCAATCAGATACTTCAAATGCCTTTCGTGAAACTTTTGACAAGTCCGCCTTGGCATCTGCCGCCGAGATCGACCGCCGCGTTGCTGCTGGTGACTCGGCCGGACCACTTGCTGGCGTGCCCGTGGCGATCAAGGACAACATTTGCACCACCGAGGGTCGCACAAGTTGCGGCTCCAAGATGCTCGAAGACTACCGCTCCCCATTTAACGCCACAGTGGTGACCCGACTGCAAGAAGCGGGTGCTGTTGTTGTGGGAAAAGTGAACTGCGATGAGTTCGCCATGGGCTCCTCAACCGAAACATGCCATTTTGGCCCGGTCAAAAACCCGGCGGACCCCTCCCGGGTTCCCGGCGGTTCATCAGGAGGAAGCGCCGCCGCCGTCGCGGCAGGCCTGGTGCCTGTGGCCCTTGGTTCAGACACTGGCGGATCCATTCGACAGCCAGCGGCATTCTGTGGCGTAACCGGATTCAAGCCTTCGTACGGCCAAGTCAGCCGATGGGGATTGGTCGCTTTTGCCTCGAGTCTCGACCAAATTGGCCCTTTCACTGGGGACAGCGCCGATGCAGCGCTGGTCTTTGGCGTTCTCCGTGGTGGTGATCCCAACGACGGCACCTGTGATCCAGCGCCGGCCAAGCCATGCCAGATTGAACCCGCAGATCTCAAAGGGATGCGCATCGGAATCCCCGCCCAGGTCACGACCAATGGGAACTCCAAAAGTGTCTCCAACATGCTGCAACAGGTACGGAAGCATTTGACCGACGCAGGCGCCGAGTTGGTTGACATCGACCTCTCTCTGTTGGACCAAGGCATTTCAACCTACTACGTCATTGCAACCGCTGAGGCTTCATCCAACCTGGCACGGTTTGATGGCATCCGATATGGGCACCGAGCCAATGCTCCAGGAGCAGGACCCGATCAGTTGATGGCCCTGAGCCGATCCGAAGGATTCGGTGCCGAAGTCCGCCGACGAATATTGCTCGGAACCTATGTACTGAGCGCTGGCTACTACGACGCGTACTACAACCGGGCCCTGAAGATCAGGCGAATGATTCGTGACGAATACCTGAAGGCCTTCACGTCGTGTGACGTGCTGCTCAGCCCAACGACGCCCAGCACGGCGTTTGAACTTGGCGGGATTACCGATCCCGTTGAAATGTATTTGTGCGACCGGTACACCGTGGGAGCGAATATCGCGGGTATCCCGGGCGTTTCCATCCCCTTTGGACACGACGATCAGTCGCTCCCCCTGGGTCTGCAATTGCTGGCGGCTCCATTTGCCGATGAAGCACTGCTGAACACTGCCGCAGCCGTCGAAGCGGTTCGAGACCAAGCCGGAATTCCAGGAGCCAGAAGCGCGTGAGTGACTTAGGTGATCGCGGACGACCCACTTCACGAACCCGCCGAGAAGCGGCTCGTGAAGCCCTTGGGCAATCCAAGCGTGCACCGTTGCTGCAAGCGATGGCTGACTCCAAATGGCACATGGGGCTACCAGCACTCTTGGTGGCCACTGCGATCGTCGCGTTCATGGTGCTCTTGGGCCAATCCCGTCCCGAAGTTGTTCCTGGGCGAATTGCCCATCAAACCGTAACTGTCCCGCAGGCGGTGACGTTTGTTGACGAAGCCGAATCCCAACGCGCAGTTGAAAATGAACTGGCAATTCTCGATCGCCCAATGCTTCCCGACGACGCATGGCTGGCGCGACTGCAAGAAGATTTGGTTGCCGTCGGAAGTGCCATCCGTGCCAGCGAAGCGAGTACCCCAGAGAACGACCGAAGCGCGCTGGGGAAAATTTCAGAATCCACTTGGAACCGTCAGG
>CALDQF010000070.1 GCA_937911845.1 uncultured Phycisphaera sp.
GATACCAGATCGAAACGACCGGGCAACAACTGCAAGTCGATCAAGCCGCAGCTCTAGAGCGCTTCTGCCAGAACGTGAGCCTGCGTTATGACTTGGACTGGACACCCCAGACTTTGCCGACCAATGATCCCCGCGAACTCCTTCGTCTTTTGGTTGAAGAAGCAAAGCAATGGGATGACATTCGGTTTGCGGGTCGAGTCGAAGAGACTCTGGAAGCCCACTCCACTCCGGACGATGTCGAAGCGTTTGCTCAGGAACGTGGCCTAGCGCTCAGCGATGAAGATCGAGCGCAGATTCTCAACGACGCCGAGGCATGGCTGGACCGTCTCTTCCGCCGTTTGCAGTCCTTTGAGATGGATCAACTTGAGCGTACGGTCCTGCTGCAAGTTCTTGATGATTCTTGGAAGGACCATTTGCACAAGGTGGACATGCTTCGAGAATCTATTTCGTTCCGCTCCTTCAGTCAGCGGGACCCCAAGATCGAATTCAAACGCGAAGCGTCTCGTCTCTATGACGAAATGTTGGAAGGGGTTGACGGTCGGGTCGGAAAAATGGGCTTCAACGCCCAGCTTCGATCCACGCCGCCGCAGCCCCAAGGGCAGCCGGCGTCCAATCCGGCCCAGGGCAACGCCCAACGGCCAGCCCAGCCGGCCCCGCCATCCAACGCGGCTCGCCCCGCCGCGCCACCGGTCGCCCGTCCGGCCACCGCTGCGGTTGCTGGTGCGGCCGAAGCCCGTCGGCCCGGTGGGGCGGGGGGCCGAGCGGCCCAAAGGCCCGCAAACGTCAAAATTGGTCGCAACGAGATGGTCACGGTAATGAACCCCACCACTGGGGAAAAGCAGGAAATGAAGTTCAAAAAAGCTGAACCCCTGATCCGTAACGAAGGATGGCGGTTGGTTCCATCGGCCTGATTCGTTGTTTTGAGTTCTGATTTGCCCGCCCCGAGTATTGGCGTAAGTTCTTAATTGTGAAGGACTTATTGTCAATACTTCTCCTGTGCGGCTTGGGCGTCGGTTGCAGTTCGTCGCCGCAGATGGTTACCCATCCGGCACCCGTTGGGTGTCTGGAGGGGCCAGATGGTTCATCTTTCGCTGGCCGCTTGGACGCTCGATATGGCGCCCCTGATCCCTCCACCCGTTGGAACAATCCAACGATCCGGGAGTGGCGTATCGAACGCACCATGGTTTCCAATGGCCGTGTCCGGGTGATGGGAACCCGCCAGAGCATTGAGCGGCAACAAACTACCCGCTGATTTGCCGCAAGTTCTCCACAACCAGTCAAGTTCTCCACGGCAAAAATTGCCCTGATTGACAAGCACCACGCATTCGCGGAAATTGCCCGTGCGTGGTTGGTGCGTGCCAAATCGCGTGGATAGCGGTCCCCCCCCAAGACCGAGAATGGAGTCAACGTGGGCACCACCACCAAGAAGGAGCTGGTCGATCGCATTGCCGATTTGACTGCAATGCGTCGTACGGATGTTCGAGACATCGTGCAACTTTTCCTCGACGGCATGCTGGAGGAACTGGCGGATGGCAACCGTTTGGAATTCCGCGACTTTGGTGTTTTCGAAGTAAAGCACCGTGCCGCACGAATCGCGCAGAACCCCAAGACCCTTGAGCCCGTTCCTGTACCCGAGCGAAGCGCGATTCGCTTCAAAGCGGGCCGGCTGATGAAGATGGCCATGGAAGATCCCACTGCCTTCGAGGCAAGCTTTGGAGATCGGCGCCTGTCCCGGGCGGTCCCCGCGACGGCCGAGGTCGAAGTGACAGGCTCTGTGGGCCGTCAAGCCGAAGTGAAGCCGCTTGCTTCGGCGAAGAAGAAGCCAGTTCAGCCCAACAGCAACGGCTGAACGTCATCATCATCACGTTCTGATGGCCCAAAGTCGATGCCCCGTTTGACTCTGCGTCGGGCCAGCGCGTCGCTGTGGACAACCTGTCTCGATTGCTCCACCACCGGGTTGAACGCGTAGTTTCTCATCATGGCGGAACGCAAAGCAGCTGGAAAAGACGATCGCAACCGTGGCATCGATCCGGCCCAGGCTGCGCGTTTGTTGCAGTCGGTTCCGCCCGTTGACCGTGAAGCCGAAAATGCACTCTTGGGGTGTTTGCTTCTGGAGCCCACGTGCCTGGCGGAAGTGCACGAGTTCGTTCGCAAAGCCGAAGACTTCAGTGATCCTCGAAACGCGAGACTGTTCGCGGCCATCTCCTCCATCAGCGACACCGAGCCCAGTTGGCAAGTGCAGGAGCTTGCGTCCAAACTTGATGCCGAAGGCCAATTGGAGTCCATCGGCGGAACCGATCGCATTGCCTCTTTGATCGAAGCCATGCCTTCGGCGGCTCGGGCGGCTCAATTTGCCAAGTTGGTCGGGAGTGCGGCCCACATTCGAGAACTCATCTCCACCGCCACCGAGATCATTCACGATGCGTACCACGCCGGGCAAGATGCGGAAGGCGTCATTTCGCGGGCCGAGCAGTTGATGTACGAAGTCTCGCGCTCGCGGGACACCATGAAGGGTTCCACCCTGCAAGCATTGCTTGAAGCGGTGATGGAAGACATTGAGCGGCGTGAAGGTGGAACATCGCGCGGCATCAAGACGGGGTTCTACGAATTCGATGACATGACCCAAGGCATGCAGCCAGGGGAGATGTTGATTCTGGCGGCTCGGCCTTCCATGGGAAAAACCGCGTTGGCTCTGAACATCGCCGAACAGGTCGCACTGCGGGGCACCCGAACTTTGGTGTTCAGTTTGGAAATGAGTCGAGAGCAGTTGGTGGAGCGGATGTTGGCCGCCAAGTCGGGGGTCTACGCCGACAAGCTCCGCAAAGGCGCGCTTGCGAAGGAAGATTGGAACCAGTTGATGCGGGCTTCCAATGAGCTTTCGGAAGCACCGTTGCACATCGATGACACACCAGGACTCACCATGCCGCAAGCGCGATCACGGGCTCGCCGCTTGGCCAGCCGCGAATCGGGCCTGGGCTGCATCGTGATCGACTACCTGCAGCTCATGAGCATGGGCAACCGAGTCGAATCCCGACAGATTGAGATCTCCGAGATCTCTCGGGGAATCAAAGCCATGGCCCGCGAGTTGAAAGTTCCGGTGCTGGCCTTGTCCCAATTGAATCGGGCGGCCGAACAGCGAGAAGGCCACCGTCCCCGCATGAGCGATCTCCGTGAATCTGGAGCCATCGAACAGGATGCGGACGTGGTGATGATGTTGCACCGGGAGGAGTACTACCACCAGTCCACGCCCGATTGGCTGGACCACAATCCCGAGAAACGCGGCCTGGCCGAGTTGATTTTGGCGAAGCAGCGGAACGGTCCCACCGGCACGGTTCGTTTGACCTGGGACAACCGCTTGACCCGGTTCAAAAACCACACTGGCCAAACTGGACCAGGCGGCAATTACGAAGCCAAACCCCTCGGTGAGTCGCAACCGCCGCTTGGCAA
>CALDQF010000071.1 GCA_937911845.1 uncultured Phycisphaera sp.
TCCCGGGTTGTCCGCCACTTGGTGTGTGTTGCCTCAAGGATGCCGTATGCCAAGAGTCCCTTGAGACCGACTGCGTCGATCTTGGTGGGTCATTCCGTGGGGCTCAAACCCAGTGCGCCGACATCGACTGCAGCGAAGAATTCAACGACGAGTGCTTCGATGCCATCTTCGTCTCGAACGGGGAAGTGAATTTCTCGACCGACGGGGCAACGACAAGCAACGACGATTACAACGATGCCCAATGCTCAGGGACCTATCTCGGCGCAATGTTCGCTGATGTGTGGTTCTCTTACACCGCCCTGTGTACGGGAACGCTCCGCTTGAGCACCTGCAACAGTGCCTCATTCGATACTGACTTGGTGGTTTATGAAGGCAATTGCTTTCAGAAGACGCAAGTGGGTTGCAACGGGGACAACGACAATTGCAACGACTTCACTTCAGAATTGACCTGCCCAGTACAACAAGGCCAACAGTATTTGATTCGGGTTGGTGGCTGGGAAAGTGGCAACAGTGGCAGCGGCATTCTTTTGATTGAGTGCGAATGAAACGATGTCTTCGGTCAGCAGCCTGCCGAATTTCCCGTCAGATGATCCCAGATACATCGTTGCCCAAAGCCGACTTGACGCTCGCTATTGTGGACTCAAACCAATCACTCAATGAGGAGTAAGACCATGTCCGACCAAGCCGCCATCGAGTCCTGTGTTAAGGATTACTACCAAAGCCTCCGCACGTCAGATCCCACCGGCGTCCGGTCGGTGTTCCACCCAAGCGCCCGTATCACGGGATACTTGCCGGATGGTCTTCATGAAATGACCGTGGAAGACTTTGCCGGGTTTGTGCAATCGCAGCAACCTCCCCCGGCCGAATCCGGTGCCGAGTCCATGCTGGAGATTCTCTCGATTGAGGTCGCTGGCCACACCGCGGCGGTGCGACTCCGAGAGTCCTATCTTGGGATGGTCTTTTTGGACACCTTTGGCATGCTGCAGGTTGATGGCCAGTGGGTGATCTACAGCAAGCTTTTCCATGTTGAAGGGTGAGGGATCTTTCTTTTACCATGGAGTAACGCTGATCTTGGTCGAACGCCGTTACGTTT
>CALDQF010000072.1 GCA_937911845.1 uncultured Phycisphaera sp.
GGCAGAGTTGATCCTCGCTGAGCTCGATCAGAGGAAAATTACCCTGTAAATTCAGTCCGAATGAAAAAGGGCCTCGGCATACATTTTTTCGACACGAACCGCAACATCCTTGCCATCCAGGTGCTTCAAAACCCATTCTCGGCCTTTTTGAGACATGACCCGTCGCCTTTCGGTATCTAAGGACAAGTTGACAACCATGTCAGCGATCGCCAAAGGGCACTGAGGGATACGAGAACCTCCACCGCTTCGCTCAATATCTTCGGCGGTATCCACCAGCTCTGAAACCAGAACTGGGGTGCCACACACCATCGACTCGAAGAGGACAAACCCAAAATTTTCTTGGCTTGAAGGAAGAACAAATAAATCCGACGCTTGGAACAAGGAGTATTTCAAAGCACCACCAACATGTCCCACCCAGTGAATATGCCGGGAAACACCTGTTTGTTCTGCGAGAATTTTTAACTTTTCGATGTACCCGGGATGACCATCGCCAGCGATGATCAGATTGCAGGTGCCAAGCTCGGTTTGAATCTTTGGCATGGCTTCTATGAGGTACTCAAGCCCCTTCTTCTCGTGAATGCGACTCAAAAAGAGCAAGCTGATCCCATCAAGCTTTTCGCCAAAGTGTTCTTTCGCCTCGTTGCATGATGGAGCATCTCGAAAGGCAGAAAGATCCATCAGGTTCGGGATGACAGCAGTCTTGGTTTGAGGGAACCACTTTGATGACTGTCGCAGCTCACCATGGGCAGTGCACTGAATGCATGACGCACAATCAAGGTACTTCTGGCCATACAACTTTAAAAACAACCGCTTGTACCAACCACCCTGTTCCATACTCCAATCATCAAGCATTCCCCGAAGGGTCATGACGTATGGCGTTCCCGACCGTCTACATGCTGAAGCGAGCTGATGATTCAACCGCTCCCACACGCCGTGGAAATGGACGACGTCAGAACTGGAAACGAGTCCTACCGCTGCATCTAGATTTGACTTCGAGAAGAAACCGAGGGGCCGATCTGGGGGATTAACTTTGAGAACGGATATGGAATCCGACCAAGAGGAAGGGACGTCGTTGACATCAGTTGTAATGAGTGAAACGTCATGACCTCGATCCCGGACTGCTTCGCACAAATCAACAACACCGCGAGGCGGGCCGCCGTCCAAGAAGTTCAACCGGTTCAGAACATGAGTGACTCGCATGGCTCTCCAGATCTTAAATGATGGATAAAAGCAGTCCTCGAGGACTAGGTTCCATAGCTCGCATGAGGATACGTGGTGGTTTTTTTCGAAGGCTGTACCGAGCCAACGTCAGCGGTTTTTCTGATGAGCAGAGTCAAGGTGAAAGCGAGAAACGCAATGCACATTGGCGTTGAAACTCGAGAAATGAGATACCCCTCAAAGACAGCGCCGCCAAAATAAGCAAGCAAAATACCGATGCAGTAATAAGCGGTTGGTCTGATTTCGGGGGCAAAGCGATTGCGGCGACGAACGAGAACGAGGATTTCTCGGATTGCAGCTGCGGTCCAGATCAATTGAATGGCCAACATACCGATGCCATAGGTCGCAAAACCATAGAGCCACCCATTTTCACTTTTCTCGGAATCTACAACGCCAACACCCGTGAGGGGGTTGTTCACTCCCTGGCGAATCAACATGCGCCAAGCCTCGGACCGAGTATTCCCACCGGCAGCGAGACGATCAGTCTGAATATCAACTCCAAGCTTCGTGGTAACAATGCTGTAAACCCCAAAGCCAATCAAGGCGAACAGCGGGAGGTATATCGCTTGCCGCCCGAGACGGGGATAAGCGATCACTCCGCCGGCAAGAAGAAACATGGCCATGCTGGTTCTTGATCCAGACCACAGCAACAGCACACCATTTACAGCCAGAACTGCCAAAGCCACGGTGAAGTACCGGGCTTTGTCATGCAACATGATCCACAAGGCTGATGCCGAGAAAAGGGCAAACTGAACCCCAGCATGCTGGGGGTTCGAGAGCAGACCACGAAAGCGATTCGCATTACCAAGCGTCAACATCGACGAATCTTGAACAAACTGCACGGCAACAAATCCAATGGTCAGGATGTTGACCAACAAGATGACGCGCTGGATGATCGCCAGATTGTTGGGCGATTGAACATAGTTGCTTGACCAAAGAGCCAAAGGGATCACTGTAAAAACACAGAAGACCGTCGATTCAAACAGAACAATCGCACCTTCGTGATACCCCCTTAGCAGAGCCGCATACAACAAGCTTAAAAAATAGAACGTGCTTGCCAGAGACAGATCTACACGATTGGCTCGGCGTGATTGCAACAGCAAAGCAGCAGTTCCCATGAGTCCAAAAGCCAGAAAGAGCTCCGACCTTCGAGACTGCACAGGTAACCAGAACGTTTGTTCCACTACGTCAGAGAGGCTCAATGGCGTGGCGAGACCAGAGACGAAGAGAATTCCGGCAAAGAAGATGAGGTTTGCATTACGCGTTCGGCCAAGCAAAAGAACCAGCAGCAAAGCCAGTCCGATGCCAAGCCATGCGAGATACAAAAGGGTGGTCATAAATCCTTGGGTCCTGACAAAACATCGGCCCCATTCGCCCCCCCCCTTCAATAAAAAGAGGCTCAAATCACCAGACAGGACCGCCCACTGCCAACCAAGAAGACAGGCTATTTCTTCCCAAAAAAGATTTGCCCTATACCGCTCTAGAACGCACTCGACTGACCAACTCCCCCAACAAGGATCGCTCAAGGATCAAAATGATGACCAACGAATACATGACATGCAAGCCGACGCATACCAGAGTCTGCACTGGAGTGAAATCCGAACCCCATGACCACAAACCGGGAGCAACAGTCCAAGTTAGCAACAGAGTCACGAGTGGCTTTTTGGCAACTTCCGAAGCCTCAAATCGGCTTTCACCCAACATTATGGCAGCCGATGACCGGTAGACCCCAATGACATACGTACAGAGATTTGCCGCCAGAACTGCCAAGGGGGCCCAGCCAAGCCAACCAGATACCTGCATCGCGGGAGCCGAAATGACCAATGCCACCACCGAGGCGAGCCATACCTGCGTCAAGTAACGCTTCATGTGCCCGAAGCCAAAGAGTGTGCGCTCGAGAGGGGAAAAGATCATCCGCGGAAGCAATGCCAGCAGTTGAAGGAAAATCAAGAATGAAGCCATTTCGACGGCCTGCTCGGCGGTCATTCCCAGGGAAGCCAAAGCATCATCAGCTTCCCAAGATCTTCCAACCCAAAGATTGATTAGTTTCGGGCAAGCTGAAAGCACCAAAACACCAACCAATATGAAGGCATAAGCCTGAACCTTTGACAATATTGCCAAAGCTGACTGGACTTGGGCTTCGCCCTTTTCCACCCTGAGGTGAACCATCAATGGGTCGATACCGCGAAGGATCCCTTCGCCCAAGAGCGTGCACCAGCCTCCTACTTGAACCACCACCGACCAGATGCCGTTGTAGGCCAGGCCCACGGTGGCATTCACCACAAGGGCAAGTAACTGCGGAGTAAAACCAGACAAAAAGGCAAACTGAAGGGCTTCAAATATCCTGCGAAGAACACCTCGCAATGTTGCGAAATCAGTCCATCGCGGAAGTACTCGAGCCTGCTTCACCAACAACAACGAAATCATTGAACTTAGGATCAACGAAGCAGAGATCCAAATGAAGTTCCCAACGGCGAGATGAGGGATGAGGTCCAAGCCTTCTGCAGTTGATGCTGCTGAATCAAGGACGATGTAAGCCACGAGAGGCTTACCGAATCGTTCAATGATTAAGTAGATACTGTCAAGCCAAATCAAGCGGGAGGCAAAAGCTGACCGGTGCCACACCGAAAGCACAGACCGCACCACACCGATGGCTCCTTCTGACAAAAGAAGCCAAACAAGTCCACGAATAAACTCCATTCGCTCACCCGGGATTCTGATAACACCCTTGGTGGCAAGGTAAGCCAGCACGACGGAAACAAAGCCGCCAAACAGCCCAAACAAACATGAAGCGGTGAACGTGGATGAGAAAGCCGCCTTGATCTCCTTCGGATCACGCTTCGCAAACGCTGGGGCCAACTCCCGAGAGACGGCATGGCCAATTCCGGATTCGATGGCAAAAGAAATGCCGAAGGTTCCAGCGGCAAGGCTGACCAACCCAAAACCTTCAAGACCAAGTTTTGCGGTGACGTAACTTGTGAAAAACAAGCCAAAAGCAAATGTGGTTGCCAACCTTGCATAGGTTGCGAAACCATTCAGAATGATGCGTGTGATCAACTGCTATGCTCCTGAAGATTCCCACTGTATCAAAGCACCAAAGGCACCAATTTTAAAAGCATCCATGAAAGTATGAACCAAGAAGACATCTACAAGCTGCTCTCCGAAGTCCTTGATCCTGAATCGAAGCGAGATCTGGTTTCACTTGGAGTTGTCCGCCGGGTGGAATGCTCCAACGAAAGCATCTCGCTTCAGATTGAATTGAGTTCTGAAAATCCAGAAGTCCAGTCCGATTTGCGAAGCCAGATTTCTAGTCTGCTTCGACAGAAGACGGCTGAACTGGCCTTGCGAAGAGTTCCAGAACTCGATCTCGAATTCACCACGGTCGGTGAAAAACCCAACCCGCTGCCCCTGGTCCGATCCGTCATCGCTGTGGGCGCAGGAAAAGGCGGAGTCGGCAAAAGTACGGTTTCAGTGCACTTGGCTTTGGCCTTGGCTCGTATGGGCCGCAAAGTTGGCATCTTGGATGGCGACATTTACGGCCCGTCCCTCCCGACCATGCTTGGCCTTGAAGAGATCCCCCCCAAGATCGATGGCAACACCATCATTCCTTTCGAAAAAGATGGCTTAAAAATTGTTTCGATCGGCCGTCTGGTTGAACCCGAAAAAGCCTTGGTCTGGCGCGGCCCCATGGCCCATGGAGCATTCCGCCAGCTCGCCCTCCAAAGCGACTGGGGGGATCTTGACCACCTCATTGTGGACCTTCCCCCAGGCACGGGTGATGTTCCGCTTACGTTGGCCCAACTCCTGCCCCTCACGGGGGCGGTTGTGGTATGCACGCCCCAGAAGGTCGCCCAAGACGACGCCCGTCGGGCCATCCGGATGTTCCAGCAGCTGGGAGTCTCAATTCTCGGTGTGGTGGAGAATATGTCTGGATTCACGGCTCCTGACGGAACCACAATCGACCTCTTCGGAAGGGGCGGGGCTGAAGATATGGCCGCCAGTATGAGCCTTCCCTTTCTTGGCCGGCTGCCCATCCACCCCGAACTGGCCGCCCGAGGGGATACCGGAGAACCCGCCTCCTGCCACGAAATCGAGGGGCTCGGAGACACCCTCCAGAGCCTTGGTGAGGCTTTTGACCACCGTATCCGCATGGCAGAACGTGGGGAAGATCGCCCCACCCTCGTGATCCGCTGACCGCGCCCCCGTTGACACCACTCCGGTACCGGCTACAATGTCTGATTCCCGCAAACCAACGGGAGGAGACCCCTATGCCTCGTCAAACCACTTTTCTCAAGGCCGGCACCCATGAACCCAAATGGGTCGTGGTTGACGCCGCCAATGTCCCGCTCGGCAGACTGGCTGCCCGGATTGCGACGGTTCTCCAAGGGAAGCACTCCCCCGACTGGACCCCACACGCGATGAGCGGCGATTACGTGATCGTGATCAACGCCAGCCAAGTGGCCCTGACTGGTCGCAAATCAGAGCAGAAAATGCGAAAGACTTATTCCGGTCACCCCGGTGGTCTGAAGCACATTCCTTACGGCTGGATGCAAGAGCACCGCCCCATCAAACTTGTCGAAGAAGCGGTCCGCCGCATGCTTCCCAAATCCCGCCTCGGCCGCGTGATGCTGTCGAACCTGAAGGTTTACGAAGGCGCTGAGCATCCGCACCAAGCCCAGCAGCCAGTGTCCCTCTAAACCCATTGAAAGACATTCCGAATGACTGAAGAAACCATCGCAACTGAATCCGCAGAGCCTGCCACCATCACCTTGGGAGAGGCCCCGGCGGAAACCGCTGAAGACACCTTTGTGCCCCGTGAACCAACCGCCCCCGTCCACGGATGGTGGTGGGGAACCGGACGTCGCAAAGCTTCGGTGGCTCGAGTCAGAGTGCAACCTGGGAGTGCCGGCGTCCTGTGCAACGGCAAACCCTTGGAAGAATACTTCTGCACCCCTCGCGACCGAAACAGCGTGATGGCCGTTCTTGAAGCCACCAACATGCTCGGTCAAGTGAGCGTGAAGGCCAACCTGACAGGTGGCGGCACCACCGGACAAGCTGGGGCCATGCTCATGGGACTGGCACGGGCTCTGCTCGGATACGACCCATCGGTCGAAGCTGTGCTCCGTGAGCACGGGTTCCTCAGCCGCGACGCTCGTCGCGTCGAACGGAAGAAGTACGGACAGCGGGGCGCTCGTCGTCGCTTCCAGTTCTCCAAGCGTTAATCACGCGCGAATCAACCCAAGATTTCACGCGGCGACCGAAAGGTCGCCGCTTTTTTATGCCCATGGGCGGAACGGTCCGGACGCTTGAAGAATCAGACGTAAAGCCTCGGCTTGCCCTCGACGACCTCGGTCTGAACACAATGCCAACCATGACAAGGGCGGATTTTTCTCCAAACCAAGCCACCGAGCCGCCAAAGCACCCAAGTCATCCGGAAGCAATTCTCTTCGACAACCAAAGCCAGGGAGCAAGGGGCCGAAGGGGTCAATTGTATTCCAAGGCCGCACAATCCCATGCTGAGCACGTTCGACTTCGATCCGAAGGCGACCAGCAAAGCGGACCGATTCCCCGGCGAGTATGGACGAGATGAGCGCTGCCAAAGCACCATCGTGGTGTGCCGTACCTACGAAGCACTTGGGGTACCACCAGCCACAGCGGCGCAACACATCCTCCGCCTCAACAATCAAATCGAATGGGCTGGACGGCTGCAATGCGAGAATCATCTCGTGGGCGACCCACCGATTTTGGACGAACTGAAGCACCGCCTCCGGTGCGCCCGAAACTCTTGGCGCTGCAGAAACGGGATGGCTTGCGTTGATCTGCTGCACTCGCCGGACCCGGTCACGCTGCACCCGCCGCCGCCGTGTGTCGTCAGAAATATCAGCATGGGCGTTCCAACGATGGGCGGCAATACCCCATCGCCAGGCGAATCCTGCGGCGCGGTCTTCTTGGGCTCGATCCCGTTGCTTTCCCTGACGCTTCCAGCGACGCAAAGTCTCTCGGGGAATGTGCTTTGCCTGTTCGGGATCCAGCAAACTGAGTCGTTTGACTTCGTCGTCGTGTCGAAATCCTCGTGAATTTCGACACGGACGAGCTTCAAGGAACCGATCGGCTATGGAGCGAGCCACCACAAGTTGCAATTTTTTGTGGCATTGGGACCACTCAAAGACCAGACCTTGGTCCCGCCATCGTCGCACCGTTCGCACATGCACCCCCGCGTGCAAGGCCAAGCCATCCTGAGTCAGATACTCCTGTTCAGAATCCACATGGTGTGGATTTTGACGAGAAAGTTGTTCGAGCATTCGCGTCAGATCAGCGACCACGACTTCGCGTGCGAGCAATGCGTCAGTGGCTTGACCAAGTTGCAGTCGGTCCCTAATTGGATCGAGACGAAGAAATGGGACGGTTGAAGTGGAACAGTCGTGCACCAGCTCGCGGAGAACCATTTGAGCACGCCGACGAATTCGCGCTGGTGCCAACCCCAATTCACGGGCGAGCAACGCCAACACTTCGGTCTTGTATGCCGCGCTCAGCGGACACCCTCTCGGATAGGAAAGGAAGTCTCAATCTCGGCATGACCATCCACATACGCCCGAGGCACTGAGGGATGGATTCCGCAAGCAATGGCGTAAGGCCGAAGTCCTGCCTGCGTAGCCAATCGGACCAAATGGTTTGGGGCTTGGCGATTGGGTGTGATGAGTTCCACCCGATCACCAACGGCTGGTGACAACCCTGCGGCCAGAGCGGGACCAAGATCCAAGACGGTCTGATCCATGTTGACGGCACCCACGACCTGAACCCAAGCTTCTCCTTGAGAAGTTATGAATCGCACTTGAGGCGCAACTTGACCATCACGACCCGAGAGAAAGGGAGACCAACCCGCGGCATAGCCCACCGGAACCAAACCAAGAACCGAGTCTTGGTCGGCGGTCCACTCACCGTGGTACCCGACCCGTTCACCTCGGGCTACGCGTTTGCAAAGGCGAAGGTTCGTGGTCCAACGCAAGCACGGCTCCAAGTCAAGAGCCATTGGCAGCCGCCGACCATCACTTAGGAATTCCACGCCAAACCCAGCCCAAGCCTGACCAACCCTCACCATATCGGCATGGGTGGTGCGGTCGCCCAAGGTTGCACATGAATTCGCCACATGGACAATCAGGTCCTCAGGCAAGAGTCCACGAAGACGCTGGACTTCTTCGCGCACCATGGCGTGCTGGGCTTCGGTCAGGGAAGCATCACGGTCTGAACTCACAAAGTGGGTGGAGACCCCAGCAAGGCGAACGCGAGGCTCTTCCTGGATCGCACGTACCAACTTTTCAAACTCGGGCAAAGGGGTCCCGCCACGCCGAAGCCCAGTATCCATTTCCAGATGCAGCGGGATGGGTGTGACATCTGGGGTGAGCACACTGCGGATCCGTTGCCAATGATCAAGACCGTGAACTGTGAAATGAACCCGACCCTCGTTGCAAAAACCCCGCAGAGGTGATCCACGCAGGTGAACAGGGTCCGGGCCAAGCACCAGGATGGGGCATCGAACCCCCGCCTCGAGAACATCAAGGGCCTCATTGGCGTCGTACACAGCCAACATTGACGCTCCCGCCTGCTGAAGCACCCGCCCCACTTCGGTGGCCCCCATGCCATAGGCATTGCCCTTGATCACCGGACAAATCCGGGTTTGGGGACCTACCAGATCCCTCAAACGCCGGTAATTGCGCCGTATCGCCGAGACATCAACTTCTAAAAATGAGGCATCCATAAACAGGGCAGAACCTTGAAATCGATCGTACCATTCACACAGAGGTCCAATCGACCTCTTTGATCCCATGCACATTGATACTGATGCCGAAATCTTTCGGACGGAATCAGGCTTTGAGGCACTCGGACTCCGCAAAGAGATCCTGACTGCCATCGGAAAGCTTGGCTTCGTTCATCCCACCCACATCCAATCGGAACTCGTTCCGCTTGCTGTCGAAGGCCGTGATGTCCTTGGACAATCAAGAACGGGAACCGGGAAAACCGCAGCCTTTGGCTTGCCTCTCCTCCACCGGTTGGCAGAGGACCCCAGCCCATTCTCCGGCTTGGTGCTCTGCCCCACCCGGGAACTGGCCATTCAAATCTCCAAAGATCTTCAAGCTCTGGCCGGGGATCTTCCGGTCAAAATCATGCCGGTGTACGGCGGACAACGCGTCAAAGTGCAGTCCGACAAACTGAAAAAAAATCCCCACATCCTTGTAGGCACCCCGGGGCGGGTCATGGATTTCCACCAACGAGGAGAGCTGCCCTACGACAAGATTCAGATGGCGGTGCTGGATGAAGTGGACCGGATGCTCGACATCGGCTTCCGAGATGACATCCGTCGCATCTTGGGAGGCATGACCCAGAAACATCAAACGATTTTTGTTTCAGCCACGATCTCAGAAGAAATTGAACGTTTGGCCCGGAAGTACCTGACAAACCCAGAGCGGCTGACCCATGAGGGCAAGAGCCTCACCGTTGCTCGAGTTGATCAACAAGCGTGGGAAGTCAACCCTTGGGACAAGAGTCGCCTTCTCGCTCACCTCATCAAAAAGCACGAGCCCGAAGTCACCATTGTGTTCTGCCGAACAAAGATGGCTGTGGATCGCACTTCGAAGCATCTGGCTTCTCGAGGCATCAAAAGCGAAGTCATGCACGGTGACATTCGGCAATCAAGACGCAATCGTGTTCTTGAAGAATTCAAGACCGGCAAAGTCAAATTGCTGATCGCTTCAGACCTCGCCGCTCGAGGCATTGATGTTGACGGTATCACCCACGTGGTGAACTACGACATTCCAGATAACCCTGACGACTATGTGCACCGAATTGGCCGCACCGCCCGGGCGGGACGTGAAGGCAATGCGTGGACCTTTATCTGTCCCGACGAAGGCCATCTCTTGATGCAGGTGGAACAGCTCACCAACGTCCACATTCCTTCCAACAAACCCGATGATTTCGAGCCTGGACCCATCCCGGAATCGGTGCTTCGACGCCGGGAAGAGGAAACACAGCGACTCAAGGATGCTGAAAAGAACAAGCGGACCCGAAGCCTCGAACTGCCTGATGAGTCAAAGGCAGCGGACAGCAACGCGTTCCCTGGCGGAGTGGTTCCCAAGTCGATGCCAGGTCGTCGCATGGGAGGTCGGATTCGCACCCGAAGACGATGAGTTCGGTTCGTGTGCATCCTGAAGTGCTTTCAGCTTTGGCCGAACAACGGCCGGTCGTGGGTCTGGAATCCGCAGTGATTACCCACGGGCTTCCCAAAGAGCCTCGACCGAAACTTCTCCAGAAATTGGGAGTTCCATTCGAGAACAAATCACATCTATCCGTCCACTTGGCTCTGGCCGAAGTGATGGAACAATCCGTCCGCGACAGCGGAGCGATCCCAGCCACCACGGCCGTGATCGAAGGCGAGTTGGTGGTTGGACTGACCGAGTCCGAACGGCATGATCTGGCCCAGCACCCGTCCCCGATCAAAGCGGCCCCCCATCGCCTTTCCACGATGATCGCGACCAAAGCCACCGGCGGGACCACTGTTGGCGGAGCCCTCATCCTCCTTCGCCGAGGGCACGCCGACCTGAAAGTGTTGGCTACTGGCGGCATCGGTGGTGTGCATCGAGGCTGGACCAATCGTCCCGATATCTCTGCCGACCTGACCATTTTGGCACACACCCCACTCATGTGTGTCTGCGCGGGGGCCAAAATTGTTCTCGACGCCGTGGCGACCTTTGAGGCATTGGAAACCTTGGGAATTCCAGTCCTCGGGTGTGGCTGCGATTCATTTCCTCGATTTCATGCCCCTGGAGATGGGACACTCCCCATCCACTCTTGCCCCCCCCAAG
>CALDQF010000073.1 GCA_937911845.1 uncultured Phycisphaera sp.
CGAGCAAGGTCCGCTCGCTTGCTTACCTTTGCGTCGTAGTCAAAGAGAGTCACGGATGGTCAAGATCCGCGCCTCGAGGTCTTCAACGACCGCCTTGTGAGATTCGTAATGCATAGCGTGTCAAGTGTAAAGCGTTTAGAGCAATGGTGTTTGGCTCGATCTCGCCACGCGCAGTACTTCATCCACGACTTTCTGGGCAGCATCATTTGCCGTTCCTTCAGCCAAAGCTTGCTCCGCTTGGCCCATGGCGTACTGGGCGCCGACCACATTCACCCCAATATTGGACAACAGGACCCTCAACATGGGAAGCCCGCGAATGCCACCGAGGCCGCCGGGGCTGGCAGCCATGATGCCGGCCGTCTTCCCGGCAAAGCAGTCAAGTGGGGGGCGGCCTTCTTCGGGACGGGTGGCCCAGTCGATGGCATTTTTCAAAGCGCCGCTCATGAAGCCGTTGTATTCGGGGGTCGCAATGAGGAAACCGTCGTGGGCTCGCATCAAGTCTTTGAGTTCTTTGGCTCCAGCCGGCAAGCCCGAGGCCGTTTCGCTGTCTTCATCGAACATGGGCAAGTTCAAGTCTTGCAACTTGAGTCGAGTCACCACCGCCCCCTTGGATTCCGCCAAGTCAGCGGCCAAGAATGCGAGTCGGGTGTTGAACGACTCTGCGCGAAGGGAGCCAGAAAACGCAAGCAATCGTGTCAACATCATGAAACCTCGAAGTTACAGATCGGTGTGAAGGGTATTCTTTGCCTTTTCCCGAACTGGGCATTGGAGTGTAGGTATGCGGTGTTCCCAACGTGCATTGGATCTGGAAGCTTCGGCCACCTTGGCTTTGGCGGCTCGTGTGAAATCCCTCCGTGCCGAAGGAAAAGATGTCCTTGGATTCTCAGCCGGCGAGCCCGATCTCGCGCCGCCCGCCTCGGCCGTGACCGCAGTGCGACAAGCCATTAAGGATGGCAAACACGGGGACGAGCCTGTTCCCGGCACGCCCGAAGCTCGGGAGGCCATCGCGGCCTTTCATTGCAAGGGGGGTGTGGATTGCACTGCGGACGACATTGTGCTGACCGCGGGGGGCAAGATGGCGCTCTTCTTGGTGCTGCAAGCGCTGCTGGAACCCGGTCGGGGTGATGAAGTGGTGATCTTGACCCCAGCGTGGGTGTCCTACAAACCCATGATCGAACTGTGCGGGGGAAAGGTGGTGGAGGTCCCATGCACGTTTGAAGACGGATTCCGGCCCGATCCAGACGCCGTTGCGGCGGCCATCACGCCCAACACGGCCGCGGTCATGTTGAACTCTCCGGGAAACCCGACTGGGGTGGCTTTCCCCGATGACCTGGTGGAACGCATCGCTGCGGCCGTGGCCGCCCACCCGCA
>CALDQF010000074.1 GCA_937911845.1 uncultured Phycisphaera sp.
GGGATCATGGATCTCTGGACCCGTGAAGCCCGGCTCTTTAAATACGGATCGGGCACTGGCACCAACTTCTCAAATGTACGTGGATCAGACGAACCCCTGTCGGGCGGTGGGCGCAGTTCTGGACTGATGAGCTTCCTCAAAATTGGCGACCGAGCCGCAGGGGCCATCAAATCCGGTGGCACCACACGACGGGCCGCCAAAATGGTCTGCCTCGACGCTGACCACCCAGACATCGAGGCCTTTGTGAACTGGAAGGTTCGGGAAGAGATCAAAGTCGCGGCTTTGGTTGAAGGTCTGAAGTGTCTGGGCGACGAGCACAAAGCACTCGCCGACAAGTTGGGTCTCACCCTCGACTACGACTTCAACGGAGAGGCGTACTACACCGTCAGCGGCCAAAACTCCAACAACTCCATTCGACTCTCCAATGAGTTCTTCCAAGCGGTTGAGTCTGGCGCCGACTGGAATCTCACCAACCGAACCGATGGCTCGGTGGCGAAGTCCATCCCCGCCAAGGAGCTCTGGAATCAAATCTGCTTTGCGGCCTGGCGATGTGCTGACCCTGGTCTGCAGTACGACGGCACCATTAATGAATGGCACACGTGTCCATCGGAAGGGCGTATCAATGCTTCGAACCCATGTTCGGAGTACATGTTCTTGGACGACACCGCATGCAATCTCGCGTCTATTAACCTCATGAAGTTCTACGACCGTGAGAGCGGACGATTTGACGTAGACGGATTCGAACACGCCACCCGACTTTGGACCATCGTTCTCGAAATCAGCGTACTTATGGCCGCGTTCCCCAGCGAAGCCATCGCGGAACGATCTTGGAAATACCGAACCCTAGGCTTGGGCTTCGCCAATCTCGGCGCAATGCTTATGCAGATGGGCATTCCATACGACTCCGAAGCAGGTCGTGCCATCTGTGCCACTGTCACGGCTATCCTGACCGGACGCTCTTACGCAACCAGTGCCGAAATGGCACGAGAGCTCGGAGCATTCGCGGGTTACACCGAAAACAAAGAGAACATGTTGCGGGTCATTCGCAACCACCGGCGTGCCGCGCACGGTGTTGAGCGTTCTTCAGAGGAATATGAAGGCCTCACCATCAGCCCGGTCCCGGTGGACCACGGCCTCTTTGAAGTCGGCGGTGTGCCTATTGCCGACGCTTCCCGATTGCAAGACCGTGCTGTTGCAGCGTGGGATGACGCCTACGC
>CALDQF010000075.1 GCA_937911845.1 uncultured Phycisphaera sp.
CAACGGCACTGGACCAGCCACTTTGGCACCGGTGCGCTTGGCGTGATCAACAATCTCACGCGAAGACACATCAAGGGCCTGGTGGTCGTAGGCTTCAAGACGGATTCGGATAGTTGGTGCGCTCACGCGGAAGGGCTCCGAAGTCCAAACACACTTTGAAAAAGTATGTTCAACCAACAAGCTTGGCAGGACACAGGGGCGAAGACGCCCCGCCGACGATGGATCGGGAATTCCCGATATCCCTGCCTGCCGAAGCTGGCCCGTCGGTGGGAGATGGTCACACGACCATCACCTGCACTCCAAACTCGTCCCCCGCAAAACTACGGGGGAAGAGACAAGTGTACCACGACCCACTGCATTGTCAACGCGTCCCCTCCTGTTCTGAGAGTTAGGATGGCCTGATGCTCTGGCTCCAACTGATTCTTGCTGGTTCGCTCTTTGGACTTCACGCCTCGGATGGAGCCCCAACCGCCCCCAAGGTCCCGCCTCCACAGCCTTTGGCCCGGAGGGTCTTGATTCCCACCTGGGAACTCGTGGTTCCAGTGCTGCCGAACTCCACCCCCATCTTGGAGCAAAACGGCCCTGACAGCGTGGTTTTGATGACAGAGGCCAGCAAATCCCCTCGCTGGCTGGGCACGATCAGGGTAGTCCAACTCAACGCCCAAAGCTTCGCTTCAGCCACCCAGTCGTACATTGATGGCTACGCAACGTCCGAGAAAAACAAAGGTCACGCCTTTCTGATCGATTCAGATCGTTCAATTGACAGCAACCTCGGAGTCGCCCGTGCGGTGTGGGCCCTCAGCGCGAGCCCCACATCTCAACTGGAATCTCTGCAAGACGCCATGGTCGGATTGATCTTTGTGCCTTTTGGCGAAGCCGCCTGCATTTTGGGTGAATTTAAAGTCGCCGCGGCTCTGGGGGATGCCAAGCGAGCCGAGTGTGAAGAGGTTATGCGTGGATGCATTGGGCCCACCCCGGAATCGTTGGCCCAAGATCGTGCCGAGCAACTAGAAGAAGGCGGCCGAGTGCTGGAAGCAGCTCGAGGGAAATTGGCCGATTTTGCCCACACCCCCCGTTGGTACCGACACCTTCGCCGACGTGAAGGCAGCTCGCCACAGGACTTCGGGGTCACCGTGACCTGGGCCTCCTACGGCCCGCCACCCAGCAGTCTGGCCACGGAGACCAAACGCCAAGGACTGCATGTCCACCAACAGACGCTGACAGGATTGGGGACACCGGAACCGTACTCCGAACATTTTGATGGGTGGGTCCAGGATGACCTGGGCTTTGAAACGTTCGGGTTGAATTGGACCAAAGGAGAATCGGTGTGGAAATCCGACGGAGCGGCTTCCGGTTTGTTTGAAAGGTCTTCCACCAACACCGAATACATCTTGAGTGCCGGCGATTTAAAAACCGCCGCCAAACACCAGCGGGTCTTCAACGGTCTTCCCACGGCCACACTCCCGATGTCTTTGCGGCTGCTGACCGGCAAGTTGTTGGACCAAGCCAAAATCAGCGGACAGCAAATCCGCTGGTACGCCCCCATTTTGTCATCCGAAGATGTGGCGTTGACCGCGCGGAGAGATCAAGTGGAATCGTTGAAAAAGGGAACACGTGTGACATGGACGCCTCGACAAGGCGAACCAGCCACCGTGGATGAGTTTGATGGCAACGGTGTGCTTCAGCGACGGATTTTCCCCGATGGATCTGAAATGGTGCTCACCGATTATGGCTCGCTGTTGCAAGCGTGGCGGGTCGCCGGTCTGCCTACCGAATTGCTGCAAGAGGGCAAGTCGCGCTACGTCAAGCCGTAGATTGAACCCAAAATCCATCAGGGAGGCCAGCTGCTTGGGCCTCAACCAAATCCTGGCGAGCTTCTCGAGCACGGCGGAGAGATCGCTCAACGGCACCAACGTTCGCACCACGCAGTGTGTTGAGTTCTGCATGCATCGCGCGAAACAAAATCTTGCGATGCTCGCTCAGTCGAGGTGCCGCCGCAATCGCCTCAACGAATACCCGCTTGGTTGGCCCTGGTTGAGAGCCCAGCGAGAACTCTGGGTCGTGCCAACGACGATGCGCTTCGGCCGCCAACCGTGCCGCACGATCGCGTAATTCTTTTAGCTGGTTGGATGGACACGCCACAAACGAGTCTCCAGCGACCAGACCCGATCGGTGAAGGTCGATCCCTCACGATCACGATCGGCCAGCGTCAAAGACAACGTGGTCTGAGCGTCAAGGTTGTCCAGCATGGCCACAAAGATGGCTTCCGGGGTGGACGGTCGCTTCGCCGCACCGTGCTCTGGCAAGTTGTGGTGAGACAGCAAAATGTGCTGCAATGCCAACACGGTGTGCTTGGGAAGGAAATCCTCATGCTCAGACTGCCCAATTCGGACGCGGGCAGACATCAATTCCAAACGAGTCGCGCCAGCCGCCAAGTGCCCAACCAAGTTGCCTTCGGCGGTGTACTCAAAGCCTTTTTCCCAAGACAACTCGGTGGTCTTGTCCAGATCGTGGATGAACAGTCCAAACAGAACAACATCTCGAGACAATTGGGGATACAGAGGAAGCATCCGATCGGCCAACTTCAACAACGTTGAAGTGTGCTCCAGCAACCCGCCAATCCAAGCGTGGTGCAGAGCAGTTGCGGCGGGTGCCGTACGGAAGTTTGACATCAACGCCGCGTCTGAGAGATAGGCATCCGCCAGTGCTTTCACTCCCGGATGCTCGATGGTGCCCAGCAGATCGACGACGTCTTGGAACATCCCGTCGATCGAATGGGTGGTGGAAGGCAGCAGATTCTTCAACTCCTCAGGACCAACGTGCACGGGCTCCATCTGGTCGATCTGGCATTTGATCTGCAAAGCGTCGTTAAAGTTTTCGGTTGCTCCAGAAATCTGGACAAAGCCAGTTTCTGAGATCCGGGCCAGTGCTTGTTCCGCTTTCCGGGGATCTTCTCCCACATCCCAGCAGCGAAGTGAGGCCTCACCGGTGGCATCCCGAAGGATGGCCTTCAGATAGGGCTTCCCCGCTCTTGTCGCGCCAATTTGTGGATTTTGCAAGGCGTAGATGCCACTGAACCAAGCACCAGGCTTGAGGTCTGCAATTTTTTCGTGCCCTTGCTGCATGGGTCAGGATCCTTCTTCACGAATGATGATGTCCAAGTCCCCCATCAATTGAAGGAGACCCGAGATGTCGCGGTCCATGGTCGCACCGTCGAGCGGTGTCGTCGCGGTCAACAAATGCGCGGCATCGTATGCGAGAGGCAAAGTGGCATCGAGATCAACCCAGACGCCATCAACCAAAGCTTGTGTCCACATGTGCCAACCGAACGCATGAGGCGCGCCTTGGTAACCCTCCACATAGACCAAGCCGGTTGCTCCACGGGCTGGAATACCAGCGGAGCGAAGCATGGCTACCAAGAGAACGGCATGTTCCGAACAGTCGCCAGCCTTTGACTGTGCGGTCTCCGTGGCACTGGCAAAGCCGGTGCTCAGACCTTTGTTGCTGATATGCATCGCCACGGCCGAACGGAGACGCTCAGCTTGGCGACGAGTGGCGGCACTTTCGAGCCCTCGCAGAGCTTGAGCGGTCAGTTCAGAGACGGTCTCATCGGCCGCATCCGCAAGAGCACTGGGGCTCCGGTACCGGGGATCGGCCCGCTCAGCTTCCGTAGCGGGCAACGGTTCGTCCAAGTTCACCTTGATCAGAATTTCACCTTCACCCAAACGCTCGCTGCGCTGGGCCCCCGCCGATGGCAGGTCTTCCAACACACCGTCTTTCGCGCGAACCAACATTTCGAGGGTGCGGGACATGCGGGCTTTTCGAATCGGCTTCTCAAGTTGGACGAATAAGCTGACCAGCAGTTCTGGGACATTTTCACTGGCCATCCGGGCAGTGGCTTCATCGGTCAGCTCCACCCGCATTTCACCAAATGGAAGCGAGGTAACCTGACGCAACAGCACCCCATCGCTGGCCACCAGATCCTCTCCCACCGAACCAGGCATGGCACTGGTGGTGGATTTCCAACGGGTGGCGGGAATGGCCCGACCGACACGGTCAAATGTGGTTTCATCCACAAGCGTCCGCGTCAATTCAACAGGTTCTGGACCTTGGTCTGGAACCACAGTGGACCAGCGGATGGTCTTGGCGTTCGAAGCAACGCGGGCCAAGAAAAATCTTTCGGCGGCCACCGGCGAAAGCCAATCTTGATCGCTCGGAGGAATGTCTCGTTCATTGGTTCGACCCAGTTGGGTCGAAACTTCTTTGATGACACCATTTCCCAGAAAAGTCCAGGTGGTGGTGATGGCAGACCCCGCCAATTTTTGGATGGATTCCGCACGAATGGGCTTGCCGTTTTTTCCTTCAATAAATCGACTGGTGACTTGCATGGAGACGCTTTGCGCACCACGTCGAATTTCGATCTTGCTTTCCTGTTCGGTCTGCCAACCCTCCGGCACTTCACTTCGGGTCTCATGAAGCCAGCCGCTTCGTGCCCCGGCAATACTGATGGCGTACCAAAGATCTCGTTCCTGCTCGGCACCGGCAACCGAGGCCAGCATCAAAGTCAAGAGGTTGAACATCGTGATCATTCGTCGCATGGATTCTCCTCAGAGGCAGATTCAGGCCGCAACAGTGGGAAGAAGATGACGTCGCGAATCGACGTCGCGTTCACCAAAAGCATGACCACCCGGTCGATACCGATACCCAGCCCACCAGTGGGCGGCATTCCGGTCTCCAAGGCATCGAGGAACGATTCATCAAGCGTGCGTTCCTTGGACATCTCGTCGTCCATCCCCCCAAGTTGCTCTTCAAACCGGCGACGCTGTTCCAGGGGATCGTTCAATTCGGTGTAGGCGGTGCCGAGCTCCATACCTCCAGCAAAGAGGTCCCAGCGGCCGCAATACTCAGGTCGATCGGCATACGATCGGGTCAAGGGGCTGATCACGCTGGGGTAATCGAACACAAAAGTCGGACGAGTGGGATCGAAAGTCGGTTCCACCCGTTCTTCAAACAATGCGTTGGCCAAAACCCACACATCGGTGGTCGCCGCGTTCTCCACCAGACCTTGGGCGGCCTCACGGACCTTTGCCTCATCCGATGGATCAAACCCAAACACCTTGGTGAAAGCCTCACGCCAATCCAAACGCACAAAGGGTGAAGACCAGTCAATTTCGATTTCACCGAACGGGCGAATGGCGATCCCCCCCGACAATTCCTCCGCCACTTCTCGGCAGATCGATTCGGTGAGGTCGGCCATCCCGTGGTGATCACTGAACGCCTCATACACCTCCATGGACGTGAACTCAGGATTGTGGCTTCGGTCTACCCCTTCGTTGCGGAAATTGCGATTGATTTCGTAGACCTTGGGCAAGCCACCCACGATCAACTTTTTGAGGTACAGCTCGGGGGCAATCCTCAAAAAGAGTGGCATCCCCAACGCGTTGTGATGGGTAGTGAATGGACGCGCGGCCGCCCCCCCGGGGACCCCAGAGTCGACGCATAGCGCGAGGAGCTCCTGCACGGCAAGGACGTTGCCCGTGCCGGCGTGGGCGCAGGCCTTGATCAGCACGCCGCTCATGCTGGCCAGGCGCGGAGGGAAGGCTTTGGCCAGCTCCGCGACCGCCCCGCCCCCATCGCGGCGACCCAGGAAGAGCAGCGCCAGGCTCAGCGCGAGGAGCGGGGCCAGGGGGCTCCCCACCACAGCCTCCCCGGGGGCCATCAGGGCCTGCGAGAGCGCCTGGACCGCATCCTCGTCCCCGGTGCCCATGCACACCAGGCCGAGCGCGAGGGCGGTCAGGCAGAGGTCCTCGTGGCCGAGATCGTCCTCCAGCCGCGAGGTGAGGGCCTCCTTCGCGCCCGCCGAAGGGTGGCCCGCGTAGGCGATCCCGAGCCCGAGGGCGGCGCAAGACGCCACAGAGTTGGACGTGCTCGACAGGTGCCCCTCGAGCAGCGCGATCGCGGGGTCGCACTCGTTGCGCACCCCGGTGCCGAGGACCCCGACCGCCAGGAGCGCGCCGGCAAGGATCTGGGGATCGGGACTGTAGAGGTAGCGGTCCACCTGGGGGAGACCCCCGTCAATGTCCCAGAGCATCACCAGGCCCAGCGCGGCCACGGCACTGATCTTCCCGTGTTCCTTGTTCTTGTTGATCCACGCCCCCTGAGAAGACGACACGCCGGCCGTCTTGCCGTCGGCGCCCTCCCCCTCAGCGCCATCCCCCTCCGGGCTCCGGGTGAGATGCTTGTCATGCCCGAAGCCGGCATTGAGCCAGCCATTCACGACGCTCGACGCCAGCATGCCCCGCGCCGAGTCGAGTCGCCCGGCCATGCCCCCCGCCGATCCGCTGCGGAAGACGTCCTCGGGCTCGCGAGCCTCGCCGACGTCCAGATCGCGGCCCAGAATCTTGTAGAACTCGCTGAGGCGCGCGTTCCCGGCGCAGTCAGCCAGGGAGGCCCCGTCGGCCGCAGGGCGCCCGGCGCCCTCGGCCTCGCGGTCGAGCTCCTCCAGGCGATCGAAGACCTCCTCCGAGCGGTACCCCTCGCGCCCGAGGATGAGCGCGAGCTGGCGCCGCGCAGCGTCGGAGTCGGCCGCGTCGAAGCAGCGCAGCACGTCGGCCGGCGCGCCGCCCTTGAGAAGGGCGACCACGAGCGCCTCACTGGGGGAGCCCCCACTGAGGTAAGCCTCCTGGACCATGCTGAGGGCCAGGCCGTCCTCCGGCGGGGTGAGGTACTGGGCGCAGCGCAGGAGGTAGAGGCACGCGCGCGGGTACGACTTGCCATCCAGAAAGCCCGGGAGCTGCGCGAGCCCGCCCGTCTCGACCAGGAGGTCCACGCAGTCAGCCTCACGCCCGCTCTTCACATGCAGCTTGCAGAGGGCTTCCACGAGCTCAGCGCAGCCGTCGGGGAGCGCGGGCGCGGGGTCCGCGCCCGCGTCCCCCCCGGACGCGGGCACCTCGGCCGCCTCGCGGTGCGCCAGCACCAGTTGGCTCGCGAGGCAGCGCGTGTACTCGTAGCCCCACTCTTCCAGGGGGCCCCCCGAGCCCGAGAGCCGGAAGCGCAGGCACTTGTGGGAGCCGTCGTCTTCCTGCGTCGAGTAGAGCACCGACAGCACGTCCGAGAGCTGACGCGCGCAGTCCGTGCCGGCCGCGAGCTTCGCGTGCAGCTCCGCAAAGCTCTGCAACTTGTCCAGCAGCCATTTGAGCTTGAAGCCCGCCTCGGCAGACGTGGACCCCAGGACCCCCTCCCTGCGGAACAAAACCGCCGAAGCCGGACCCAGCCGGGGGAGCAGGAGGAGCGTCAGCCGCCCGATCGGCCTGCCTCAAGACGTAATCGAGGAGTTCGTGTCCCGGGTGTACCACGGAAGCCTGCCGGTGCCGGGGCCGCAGCACCCGCGCCTCGCGGGCCG
>CALDQF010000076.1 GCA_937911845.1 uncultured Phycisphaera sp.
CTCATCAGAAAACAAAGTTGCCACCAAAAAGACCACTGCCCCAAGAAGCACCAAACTCAGAAGGCTCAAACGAAACGCCTGTGCAATGACCGTGCCATCAGTTGAAATCACTTCATCTTCAATGGCATCGGAGTCTTGGGGATCTGGAGAGGAGTTCATGGTCGTTCAGCATCGGCGCGGAGCATGTCTGGGCTTGAAGGCTCGGGCAACTCATAGATGCTCACCGGCTCGGCGGCTCGATTGGCCGCCGGATATTTTCGGCGGGCCAGGGCAACGGCTCGGTCCCGGGCGTTGTCGTCGGGCTTGTACTTCGCGTGCAAGGCGGCATGACGGGCCTCGGCCTCATCATCGCCCAAGCCCCGGGCAACCTGTTTCAACCCCCAGTGAGCCCCCAGACTTTCAGTGTCCAAAGCCAAGGCGGCCAAGAAGGACTCGCGGGCTTCTTTAAGAAGCACAGCACGGGCTTCGCCACGCTCTTGCAAGGCCAGTTGGTAGACCGCATCTCCAAGGGCAATGTGCACCCGCTCATCTCGAGTGAAATCGAACCCACGCCCCTCGGCTTGGATAAATCCACCCCGCAAGATGTCTCGGAGGTTGTTGGCGGCCAGTTCAAAATCACCGTTGCGTGAAGCAACTTGAGCGCCAAACCAGAGCAGACTCCAAGCAGGGGCTTCACGATCTGCGGCCCGAGCCAACGCGTCCGGAGCTTTAATATCAATGAGCCCTTCTCGCAAGAACAACCGAGCCAGATTCAGAGGGCCGTCGTAGCGGTCCAACGACTCAACCTTCTCAAAGGCGGAGCGAGCTTGCTTCAAGAGACCCCTCCCCTGCACCCGCAGCAAACCAATGCCGTAGTCGTTCCAGCGTTGCCATGCGGGTGCGGCAAAATCTGGCTGACTGACCTCTTGGGATCCGGCCAAAGGAAGGACCAGCCGGTCGTTCGCCAATTCCAAAATGGGGAGATCGTTGCGGTAGTTGGGGTCTTCTGTGACAAATCGCATGTAGGTGGTGTCGAACTTGCGGTACCGAAGTCGGGCTTCCACCACGATGGGTCCCACGGCGTCCTTAGGCACGGTGAAGCGGTGGTGAATGCTGTCGGCCGCCCCCGGAGGAATCTGGTGGTTGTACAGCGGGATGTAGATGTCTTCGGCGTTTCTTCGGTCGATGCGATTGCCATCTCGATCGATGACGAACGCATTGACAAAGTGCGCCCATGGATCCACGGCCCCGAATTCGTCCATGCCGCCGCTCTTCCACAGCTCTTGTTCACCATCAAAAACCGTGACCTCCAGCCACACCTCATTGGAGTCGCTGGTGCCTTGCGTAAAGACGTGTCCCATTTTCACCGTGCGAATCACGGTTTCCAGCAGCCAGGTTGAGCCTGGTTCAACTTCGGGCACTTCGGGTCGAAGCGGGGCGATCAACTCCCCATCGATCCGGCCTTCTTCGCGGAGTCCAAAGAGATCCACCCGCATCACACCCTCGTTGAATTCTCGGTGGGCCTCAATGGCCGCATCAGCATTTGGCATCTTGTCTCGGTTGAGATGCAGGATGCCGGTGTTGGCGCCCAAAAATTGGTGGTTGTGCACCAAGGAACGACCATCACCAGAAAAATCGTCGGCACCAAAGTTCACTCCCGGACCGGCTTCCTCCAAAGGCATGTGACAACCATTGCAATTGGTTTGAGCTTTCGCGGGGTAATAAAAACTGGTGATGCCGTGGCCCGACACGCCCGAGAGGCGGAAGGCGTCATAGTGGTTTTGACCTCGAAGCCATTTGTACCCATTGAGCTCCACTGGCAGGTGGACTTTGTGGCACGTGCCACAGAATTCCGCCGATTGGTGGAACGGCTTCAGGAAAGTAGCTTTGTGGAAAGACGGCTTGGCCTTCACCAACTGACGGTTGACCCATTGCAAGGCCGCGTTTTCACTGAAGGCGAAGGGGTAATGCTGCGGCTCATCCATGGTGTA
>CALDQF010000077.1 GCA_937911845.1 uncultured Phycisphaera sp.
AATAATAGGTATGCAACAACGCCGAGCCTTCACCATCGTTGAACTCCTGGTCGTGATCGCCATCATTGCTTTGTTGGTTTCGATCCTGCTGCCCGCTATCGGGAAAGCCAGAGATCAAGCCAAACTCACCCAGTCGATGGCCAACTTGCGGAATATGGGGGCGGGAAGCGATTCCTACGCCGCGGAGTGGAACGACCGACAGTTCACCCTGATCGAAGACAACATTGCTCAGTACGCGGACAACGCCGATCAGGCTTTTCCGGCGTACCGAACCGCACACAACGGCATCAACCACCAAGGCGTCATCTTGGGATGGGGATACGTGCGGGCTGGTTTCCCTCCGGCTCCCACCGGTGAGTACTTGTACTTCGAATGGCCGGTCGACGGTGGTCACCCTGAGACTCGAGGCATGGTGCAGCCCATTGTCTTCTCCGGAGGCGGCTATTACTCCGGTGAATACTTCGGCTCTTTCCGTTTGATCAACTGCCGTCAATGGAACGTCTACATGGCGCCCAAGTACTACGACGAAATTTACTTTGCTCCGAAAGACAACGTTGTCCGTCGAGAAGTCGAAAAGCAAGGCTGCTTTGACGACCCCGGTGAATTCTGTGCCCACGACACCGCCATGACGTCGGTGTTGGCCAAGCCCATTTGGTCGTCGTACGTTCTTTCCCCTGCAGCAATGTTCAATCCGAACGTCATGGCCAATCCTCAAAAGGGAGGTTGGACCAACCCTTGGACCATGCCCGGTGGGTTCCGGTCTCCCAGCAAAGGTCAATGCCGGTACTCCTCCTTGAAGACCCACATCATCGAACATCATTGGCTGCAGGCACGCCGCAGTTCGTGTAACCCCAACTTCACTCAGGGAACGTTTGATGATGGGGCCTGTGAACCTTGGTACTTCAACCACGGCTGGGAATCCAACCCGGCCACGCTGTTTTACGACGGTCACATTGAAACCGTTGGCGTTCGGAAGGCCGAACGGGCTGACGCCCGAGTCACCGCTCAGGCGGGATACGGTCTTTGGAGCAGAGATTGCGGCAACTGGGGGGCAGATGGGTACCACATTGGGGCTTCGTATGACTTCGCCAACACCTCATTTCATGTGTTGACGACCGACGGCATACTGGGACGCGACATCTTGGAGGACTAATTGCGACATCATGCTTGTTTAAACGGCCGCTTAGTGAATAGGGCTGTTTTTTATGCGGCCCGAAATGTCCAAATCGTTCTGTTCGTATTTCGCCATGAAATGTCGATTTACGTACTTGGATTTCGTGACTTTTGGCGTACATTATTTCGAAGCATCGCACTGCGGTGCACACTCGGAGACGAGAGAGACGGAGGAAGCATGTTGCTCCTCTGTTCGTTTCCTAGGACCTTTCCTGCACGCGCGACAGGATGGTTCTCAGAGTGAAAGTGAGAATTCAAAATGATGAAGTCTCTTTTGATTGTGGCCGCAACGACTACTGTTGCTTCAGCCGATACAATTGATTTATTTGCGACAAGTTCATGGGAGAACAATAGCGACAGTTATCTCATGCAATCTGGTGGTTACTGGAACCCCTTCGGCGGTGGCCAGTGGATGGGTGGTCCTCATTACGTTTCTGTAAATGGTGGATTTGAATCCGTCGTAGCAGGTGACGGTGCCCTCCCCGCCGGCGCCAACCCGGGCGATACAATTGATGGTTGGGTCGGCTGGAATCTTTATGGTGGCCAAGCATGGCAAGCTGATGATGCCAATGAAGGCGATGGTCTTTTTGGTAGCGCGGCTGCAAAAGTCTGGGCAGGCAACCCAGGTGATTATGCAGGTGCTGCGATCGACATTGATGTTTCAAAGCTCAATGCTGGCGATATCTTAACCTTCAGCGTCGACATCTACACCCCAGAGAACGACGGCGTTGGAAGGGGTTTGGGCGAAGCCTACGCTGAAATTAATGGATTTGATGCCGACGGCAATCTGTATGCCGATACGAACTCCAGAGATGCGCGTCCTAACTGGAGCGATACTGCTGGTATTCAGACTCTAGGCGGAAACCTGTTCTCTTACACCGTTGCAGGTGACGAATCCCGTATCGAAGTCAATGTCGGCTTTGCCGGTAACGGCAACTGGGGCGCGATGTTTATTGACAACATGTCTCTTACATTAGTGCCAGCACCTGGTGCATTGGCTCTTCTCGGCTTTGCGGCTGTTGGCCGTCGTCGCCGTAAGTAAGTCTTTTCTGACTTGCATTCAAAAACAGAAAGCCGGAGCCCTTGGGCTCCGGCTTTTTTGTTGGGTATCCGTCGATCTTCTTTCCTTGGGCCAGAATTTGAATCTCATCTGCAACTCACGTCTTTCATGTCATAAAACCCTGATCCTCGATCCCTCACGTCGCTTGATGCCATGGACTGATCAAGACTTTCGATGTTCCTGAAGGTGGATGCCGACCCCGCTTAGTGCATATCTGCTGATTCGCGGATCCTAGGCATCTGAAAGAATATTTTGCGCTCAGCATCAACTTCGCGGATACTGGGCTTCTGAAGGAAGCGATTGGATCTACGGTTGATCCACCCACAAGGACTTTTCCCATGCAACCCGATCACATTCGCTCTATTTCGATGGTGATCCCGGTCTTCCAAGAGGAAGCCAATTTGGCGGCGTTGTTTGAGCGGTTGTGGCCCGTGCTTGGGGACCTGACGCTTGATGTCGAAGTGATTTTTGTGGACGACGGTTCGACCGATGGTTCGTTCGCGATGCTGCGCGAGCTCGCTGACACAAAAGCCGGGGTTCGGGTCATTTCCTTCCGTCGCCGTGCGGGGCAAACCGCTGCGATGCAGGCCGGCATCGATGCGGCAACACACCAGGTGATTGTGCCTCTTGATGCAGATTTACAAAATGATCCTGCAGATATACCGCGTCTCTTGGACAAGCTCAGCCAAGGCTGGGATGTGGTTTCCGGCTGGCGGAAGAAGCGCATGGACGCGGCGGTCCGGCGGAACTTATTGAGTCGCATGGCCAACCGAATGATCAGCAAAGTGACGGGGGTTGCACTCCACGACTACGGCTGTTCCCTGAAGGCGTATCGAGCTTCGGTGGTCAAAGGGGTTCGTTTGTACGGGGAAATGCACCGATTCCTCCCCCTGTACGCCGCTATGCAAGGAGCCAAGGTCACGGAGCTGCCCGTAGGCCACCATCCGAGGACTGCGGGGCAAAGCAACTATGGCCTTGATCGTGTCATCAAGGTCAGTTTAGATCTGTTGGTGGTGGTGTTCCTAGAGCGGTATCTCACCCGGCCGGTGTACGTCTTCGGCACGGTGGGACTGTGCGGTCTCTTGCTTTCCATCGTCTCGTTCTTCGTGATGATGGTGTTGAAATTTGGCTTCGGCACCAACTTTAGCCGGACCCCACTCCCGGAACTGACCACGTTGTTCGCCGGGCTAGGCGTGCAGTCGCTTCTTTTGGGGGTGCTTTCGGAGTTGCTGATGCGCACGTACTTCGAAAGCCAAGGGC
>CALDQF010000078.1 GCA_937911845.1 uncultured Phycisphaera sp.
ATTCGTCGGAGCGGCGACCTGTTGTGCCGGGGCGCAGTCTTTCCAACATGTCGGCGACCGAACCCATTTTTCAAGACTCGATGGTTCAGTTGGGGTATCCGCAGCGCCGTCCGACGGAGGGCACGACCAAGGCTACGCGGCCCAAATCTTGGACCACCCCAACAATGGTTTCTTGTCAGATGATGACCGGGCCTACGACCCTGGTCCTCGCTAACGCCGATGAAAACGACGTTCCAAATCCTCCACCGGAATGCGAATGGTGGTGGGACGTCCATGGGGGCAATTGGTTGAACGCTCGATGGCCTCTCGTTGGGCAAGCAGATCTTCGAGCTCTGCATCACTAAGACGATCCCCCGCTTTGATGGCAGCCTTGCACGCCATCATGTCCAAGACTTCATCAAACGCTGCTTCGGGCTCGGGAGGAAGGTCTTTGCTGACCGCGCGGGACAAGAGATCTTCCACAAAGGGGGCCGGGGAGACTTTGCGCTCAAGCAACAACACTGGGAAGGATTGCACCGCCGCCGAGCCTGGCCCCAACTCAACCACTTCGATGCCCAAGCGCGTCAGGAGCGGCTGCCACTGAGGGAGCAACTCCACCGCTTCGGCCCCGATCTGAATGGGCTCGGGAACCAACAAGGCCTGCCTTGGCAACTCACCTTGTCCGACACGATCTTTCAGACGCTCAAACATCATGCGTTCGTGCAAAGCATGCTGATCGATGACCACGAGCGCATCGGCTTCTTCGAGGACCAAGAAGCTGTCACGCAACACCAAGATGCGTTCCACGGCACGAACCGAACGCGTCACCGGTCCAAAATCGAATCCAGGTTCCTTCTCCGACGTTGGGGACGAAGGCAATCCTGTCTCCGAACCCGCCGCGAGCGACCGGGAGATGTGGGTGAGATCTCTCGCGGGCCACGCGGGTTTCACTTCATCCAGTTGCTGAGGCAGTGGCATTTTTGGCACCAAGTTGGCCTGATCGAGCGCACGACGCACGGCCATTCGAATCATCGAGAACAGTGCTGAACCATCACGCAGACGGACTTCAGACTTGGTCGGATGCACATTCACATCAATGCGATCAGGTGGTACAGAAAGCCACAAGACAACCGGCGGTAGCGTTGTGGGCTCTATCAGGCCACGGAGCCCCTCCCGTATGGCGTGGGTCAACGACCGGTCGAGAATCGGACGACCGTTCAGGATCAGATGCACCCCACGGGTGCCATGCCGGGCAAATTCCGGCCGGGCCAAGCACCCCACCAACTGCCCCGCGGCTTCTTCAGCCTCGAGGTTGAGCAGGGCGTCAACCGGTATCCCGGTCACCGCGCCGACGCGCTGGGTGGTGTCTTCATTGGCGGGATAGTCGAAGCGTCGTTTGCCATCCACCACAAACCGCAAACCCACCGTCGGATGGGCGAGGGCCATGGACGTCAACGTCTCTCCCACTCGCATCGCTTCGGCGCGCGGAGATTTCAAAAATGCCGCCCGGGCCGGAATGTTGTGAAACAAATCTTCTGCTTCAACGATCGTGCCCTGCGCACCAGACCAAGGTCGAACGTCGCCCATGCGACCACCTTCGACGCGGATCTCTCCCCCCTCCTTGGCGTCTTTGCATTGAGAGCGAACGGTCAACCGTGAAACCGCACCGATGGAAGCCAGCGCTTCTCCGCGAAATCCCATCGTCAGAATGGCATCCAAGTCATGCACGGTGGCAATCTTGCTGGTGGCATGCGGAGAAACCGCCAAGCTCAATTCATCCCGAGCGATCCCGAGACCATTGTCACGAACAGAGATCAGCGATCGCCCACCATCGGTGATGTGAACTTCGATTTGGGTCGCACCTGCATCCACGGCATTTTCGACCAGCTCCTTCACCGCACCCGCAGGACGCTCCACCACTTCTCCGGCGGCAATTTGATCCACCAAAACACGGGGCAAGGGACGAATCGGCATGGTCGACAGCGTATGTCGAATCCACTCAGTCGCGGGTTCGGGCCACCACCGGAATGTGTCGCCCCGGGCCGAACGCCTTGGGTGACACCTTCAAGACAACCGGAGCCTGGCGACGTTTGAATTCGCTGCGTTGCACCATGGGCAAAATCTCTCCGACCAAATCGGGTTCGGGCAGAACATCTTCAGCAACACCTTGCTCAATCCACGCTTCAAGAACCCGGTCCAAACGGTCGTACGTCGGCAGACTGTCCGCATCCTGCTGGTCGGGACGAAGTTCGGCGGAGGGCGGCTTCGTGATCGTGCTTTCAGGAAGCGGTGGCTCATCAAAGCCGAACCGCTGTGGGTGACGGTTGATGTGGACGGCCAGTTCATAGCACTTGGATTTGAACACATCCCCCAGAGGCAACAGCGCACCGCACATGTCGCCGTAGAGCGCGGCGACCGGGACGTCAGGGTGATCGGCGCGGAACTGGCGGAGCATCTTGTAGACGCGGTCGGAGTCCGTGACACCGCCGCCGGGCGAATCGATGTAAAGCAACAGGCCGTCGAAGTCCTGGCGGTCGGCGTAGCGCAGCGCGCGCTGCACCTGCGAGACGGTGCCCCCTGCAGCCCCCATCAGCGGATTCGCGCCTTCGGCGATCGCTCCTCTCACAGAGATCTGCAGGATCTTGCGCGACGCACTGCGTGCTCCGGTGACGTGGACCTCGCCGTAATCGGCCGCCGTGTCTCCGAGCCCTCCACCTGCGATGCTCCCAACGCTGAGCAGCAACAAAAGCACGTTCAGGCCTGCCGAGACCAGAAGCAGAATGCCGAGGAAGATGGCTACAAAGAAGGCCACGCCGCGCGATTCACGCGGCTGCGCGCCAGCTGGCGACGGCCACTGAGGCTGCTGCGGCGGGACGCCAGGGGGCAGCCCAGAGGCTGTGTCGTTCGTAGGTGTGTCGGTCATGCGAGGAGGCCGCGCGCGATGACGAGGCGCTGGATGTCGGTCGCGCCTTCGTAGATCTCCGTGATCCGCGCGTCACGAAGCAGCCGCTCCGCAGCGGTCGCGCCGCTAGCGCCGCCTTGACCGAGGATCGACACAGCGGCTCTAGCCGCGCGGTTTGCGAGGCGGGCTGTGCGGGACTTGGCC
>CALDQF010000079.1 GCA_937911845.1 uncultured Phycisphaera sp.
TTAATCCTGCAGTACAGCCAGCGGAATGGCGGGCTCGACACTTGGCTTGGATGGGCTCCGAGCTGGAACTGCCTACCGATTTACGGGTCCACGAGCAGGTGTGCTTGGCTGCTCATCTGATGAAGCAGCCGACGCCCGCTCCGGACAACATCAATGCGGTCCTGAGCAGCGTCGGGCTTGCCAGCTACGAACATCGCACGATGGATTCACTTTCTACCGGGCAAAAACAGCGGGTGGCCCTTGCCAGACTGCTTCTTCACCCCTCATCCCTCCGGCTGGCCGACGAACCCACCGCATCTCTGGACAAAGGATGGTCAAACACATGCACCAATTTGCTCCTTGCCCAGCCTGACCCGATTACCGTGTGCTTCGCCAGCCACGACCCCACCCTGATCGGTCGCGCCGACAGGATCATCACTCCGGAGGGCTCCGCGGTATGAGGGTGGCATGGATCTTGGCGAAATCCCGCTGGCGTGAACGCCCGGGTACTTTGCTTCTGCTCTCCCTCGCGATGGCGTTGGCCGCCGCGGTACCCCTTGGCACCAATCGAGCAGTGCAACGTGAGGTTCAACTGCTCCAGCAACAAACCCAGGCCATCCCACTGGTCGCCGGGGCTGGCAATGCCGGCCAAACGGACTTGGTGCTCGCGGCCCTCGACTTCGATCCGCGAAGCATTCCAACCACCGGTTGGAGCCTTGTCGAGGCGGCAAGGCAGGACGTCCCCGCCGGCGTCCTCCCGATGCATCTTGGTCACCGGTCCTCCGGAGTGACGCTGGTAGGCACCGAATCAGATGTCGTCGCAACACTCGGGTTGAAATTGGAAGCTGGTCGATGGTGCATTCGTCCCGGAGAGATTGTGGCGGGTGCGGACACGCCTCTGGATCGGTTCTCTTTGGAACAGATTGTTGAATCAGAAGCCCCCCAGAAATTTGCCCTCCAGGCGCCACCCACCCAACGCCTGCGCGTCGTTGGTCGATGCAGACCTACAGGTTCGGCCGCAGATCGAGTGGCCTGGACCAATCTCACGACCACATGGGTTTTGGATGGTCTCTATCACGTTCATCAAACTGGTTCAGAACAACCCGACACCTCAACGCAACAACGACAAGTCTTGCCTCCAAACATACCTTTGGTTCGAAATCTCTATGAACAAGATGGCTCCGGCCTGCATGCTCACATCCCGAAAAGCGAACTTCCTATTCACTTGCTCAGAATCACACCACCGGACCAGCGATCGCTCACCATGGTCCGAACCAACCTGAAGCTTGCTCACGGGGCGATGACTGCCGTCCCCGAAAAAATTGCCGACGAGCTCGCTGAATCATTTGCGGCACGGGCCAAACTGATTCAACTCGCCGTGGTGGTGCCGGGACTTGGCGTTAGCTTGCTGGCCATGCTGGTCGTATGGCTTGACTGGCAAAGGAGGCAAACGGAACACGCCGGGCTTCGGCGTCTGGGAGCAAGCCAATGGATGCTCGTGGGATCTTTTGTTCTGGAATTGCTGGGGACACTTGTGATCAGCGTCCTGTTGGCCAGCGGATTGACATTGGCCCTGTCAAACGTGGCAGGTCGCTGGGTCATGTGAGAGTTGTCCACAATGAGTGCACAACCCTGCCAAACCCTCGAAAAACATAAACCACTGATGACATTGGATTTCGACAAGGACATGAAAGAAGCCGGCATTTCGGCCAACCTTTGGGCCAAATCGTAGCAAGAGGCAGCATTACATTGATTTTCTTGGGGACCCAAGGGGGGTTCCTTCCGGTGTCATTTTGAGGGTGGATACATGCTTTTTGGATCACGATGGGCTGCAGCATTTGCTTTGGTGGCGACACCCGCACTTTGGGCTGATTTTGACTCCGCTGAAATCAAAGCTCTCGGCGGAATTCACCCTGACGGCATTTCGGTTTACCAAGTCGTTGTCAATTTCGACGACGTCCAAGACACCGTGCTGGCCGTCGGAGGCAACGAATCCACGGGCACAGATTTGATCCTAAAAAGCAATGCCCCGCTTGCACAAGACCATCC